>CAZPLM010000046.1:2759-12556 GCA_964587275.1 uncultured Muribaculaceae bacterium
TGTTTTTAAAACTTCTTTCGATACGGTATAATTTTTAACTTTTTCAGAAAGTCCTGCGTATAGCGATTCGATTTGTTCTAATGGAAGAAATGTCGTATGAATATTCAAATAATAGGCAGACATATATGAATCGGGGTGACTGATTATATAATTGGAAATAAAATCCATTCTAAGCTCCTGATCCTTTAAAGTAGTATCAGACATCATTGCTTTATTAAGATCGATGGATTCGTCATTAGTAACAGAACCCGTCAGAGTATATGGCATTTCAATCTGTTTTATCATATCACAATCAGCACTCCAGTCTGTAGAAAAATTCATTTTAACAGGTTCTATATAGAAGGTAATTGCTTTGATATCTTGATAATTCTTTGTCAAGCTGAAAACCTTGTCGGAAAGAATAGCTGTTGATGGCTCGAAAATTGAACCTGTGAAAGAAAATTTACCATTTACTACCTTACAACTATCCGTAACCATAGTTCCTTCTAAAATGTCTCCAGTAGATAAATAAATGTATTCGTTAGGATAGTTAGATACTTTTCCGTTAAGCTTAAATGTGTTTTCCGGAAGGTTGTTACAAGCTGATAGCATCACAACTGATAATGCAACAGCAAAAATGCTTTTTAAAATTCTCATATTAATTTCTTCTGTCAGGTGACACAACTATACTGTATGTTTTATTTGCCGGTGGAAAACAGATACTGCTATCACAGCACTGATAATCTACAGTCAATTCTATCTTATCTCCATATTTCCCGTTAAAAGGAATTTGATATACTGCCTCATTTGAATAAACTGTTGTTCCGCTCTGGTTAAAGAACTGCGGCGCCGTAGATGTCATAGTCCCTGCAGCACTGCATCCTTCCGGATATTTGACCTCAACTTTTGTTGCAATATAAGGATCTACGGAAGCAACATTTGAGTAAATATGGTATCCGTTCTGAATAGCAAATTTTACGGTAAGTAACCAGTAACCATCTTTCATGAAAGTTGTACTGTATGTTACAGCGACAGGGCTGTCATCATTAGTCTCACCTCTTTTGACACCATCAGCGATATCCCTTTTAGTTTTTCCCAAGTAATCATTTACACCCGGCTCTCTGCTGTTAATAAGATATACCCATCCTGCGGATTCACTGAAGAACATATTATTGCAATTATCATTATACCATTTTCTCCATTGACTTGGATTTGCAAAATAGACCAAAGTATATCTCTTCAGAAGGCCTTTTGCCTCATCTCTTGAAATCTCCTTAGAGTTTCCTTCAAGTACTTCAATAGCTTTGTTTAAAATCTCCTTATTGTTATTTGCAATACCGAGTTTCTTTGCACTCTCATCTATCAGTAAATTATATCCGTCAGCATAGAAATAGTCATAATTATCGTCGTAGTACTGAATATATTTATCGATATCTGTTCCATAAAGTTTATACAACTTTTGATCGATCTGTTGCAGATATTCATCATACGATTGCTCAGGTGACTCCTGATAATTCAAATAGAATTGGTCTATCTGCGTTAGTTTTTCACTCTTTTTTTGTTTTGCAATGGCCTCTTCCTGTAATTTCTTAGCCTGCTCGGCAAAGGCCTTCATAGAAAGTTGTTTTTGCTCATACGATTCACGAGATACGAACTGCCTCTGATCTTTTGCATGACTTCGTGTGCATATTCTGTCGTCGTACTTGCGAGCAATAGGAGTCTGGTTTGCAAATTTTGATATATATACTATTGCATTGGCTAAGACCTGTTTTGCATTATCAGTTAGATTCTTAGGAGATGCAGCAAAACCCCAATGAAGCCAATTACCATGACGACCTATAGCTACTGCATCTGGCGATTTTTGACATTCTCCGCTTGAAATGTACTCAGCTTCAGGAGAATCTTCGTATCCGCCGGGGCGGGAAACCATACCCACTCTGATATCAGTTGACCCATCTCCAATATCATAATTCTGAACGCGCCACATTTTCATTGTATCAGGTACTTTACCATCTTTAAAACGATGTGGAAAACTATAAATAGGCTCAGGCGTCTTCCTGTCTTCAACATTTAAACTTACTTTAAACGGCCCTTTGAAAATTGGGTGATCCGCTCTCCATGAATGTGCAAATGAGAATAGACATAAACAGTACCAGTCATTTTTAGTTCCAACAGAACGGCCAATCTCATTACCTAAATAACCGATTGTCAATATCGGCCTGCTGAAATCCTCTGTCACATACATAGGATCATTAAACACCCCGTGCTGATAATCTCCTACTGCGGCTCTCACGGGATTCGGCTTGCCGTCCATTACTGTAACATCATAGTCATTAGACATATCCTGCGTATAATCTACTGCATTGACGACTTTTACAGTAGTGAAGTATTCATTCAGATATTTCTCAAACGAAGCCATACGTTCTTTCGCGCTCTTATCTATCTGCTCCTGAGTGTATTTTCCTTCCGCCCCAAAAAGTTCAAAATCAGGAGTACCTCCTACATAAAGAACCTTCAATTTTTCTTTTTTATTCGGTTGAGCAAATACCATTGAAGGTATTAATAACCCGATTAATGTTAATAATGCAAAAAACCTTTTCATATTTACCATATTTGTTATTAATAAGTGATTACTTGTAATAATATTACAGATAAAAAAATAATAACCCTAAACTTAACTGTTGATTAGTTTGTATCGTCCTGAAATAAGTTTGCATTATCATTACGTGATATGTAAACCCCTTATGCTCAGAACTTATAACAGACAACTCCTCCTCACCATAAAGACCAGTCAATCGCATAAATAAGATATTATCAGCGAATTAGATATCACGCGCAGGGACTTACCCATCAGGTAAATTATCCTGCAAATAATATTTTGACAAAAATAGGAAATATCAAGTTCATTTGTATCTTTGTCATAATGATTATGGGAAAGAATTGCCGATCATATCTTTTTTTGGGGCTATTAGCTTGCATTATCAGCCTCTATCTGTTTCATCCGATTGAGGAGAGACAGGAAGCGGCTGCATTATTGCCTGACTGTTCAATAACTGCAACCCCCGAATCTGATTATTCAGATAAGACAGGCACTTTCAGCAAGGAAATCAACATGACACCCGTTTCAGATTCCGTCATTTCGTCGGTTCATTTTGCCAAACCTGTCGTAAAGGTACCGGCAAAGTTGTTGCAGAGAGCCGACATCTCAAAAAAAGTGGCAGGGACTCTCTCTCTACGCAGAATAGACAGATCCATTGACGCCCTGATCAACAACGGTTCTTTTGAACAATCGCCAATCCTGCGCATTTAATAGTTATTTTCTCTCCGACAGCCTCATGTCCGAGGTAAATTATTTTTTTCAATAACTATTAAATATTTAAAATTATGTTCAGCAATTTATTTGCTGTCTCCTCTACGCCCAAGCTTAAGAGAAGACAGGTATATTTCAACGCAAGCAACAAACAATTTATATGTGATGCGCTTGAAAACAAACACTTTTCAGATCTTTCAAAAATCACGGTATCCGATTATGGCGCGCTTATGAAAATAAACGCTTCAAGAGATAAAAACTATATTTCAATTCAGCTGTTCGACTATATCCCTTATCAATACGAACCTGGTTCAAAACTGTATGAATTTTTAGGAGATGATGCCCGAAACATCTGCGAAATATTGAAAAAACATCTGTAAACATTCACTTCATATAGAAAAGAGGATAAACCACCCTCTTTTCTATATTTCTATTTAAATTTGCAGAAAAAAATGAAAAGCCGGCACCTCTTTTTGGGATTATTCCTGTTATTTGCACTTTCAGGCTGCAAAAGCAATAAAATGCTCATTGCAATAGGCACATACACGGACAGTGGCAGTATCGGCATCTATCTCTGCGAAACTGACGGTGCCTCAGGATATGTCAAAATTGTGGATAGCGCTGCACAGGTCAATCCATCGTTTCTTTGCATTTCCCCTGACAAAAGAGCGCTATATGCCGTCACTGAAACCGAAGATTCAACTGCCGGCGTAACAGCATATTCCATTGACCTCAAAAAGCAGAAACTTCAAAAGCTGAACTCGATCGAAGGACTCGGATCCGCACCATGCCATATCGCGACAAACGGATCTGAAGTCATAACTTCCGAATATGGAGGAGGATCCTTCACAAGAATTGGCCTGAGAGCAGACGGTGCTATCACTCAGGTACTTCATCATATTGATTTTAACGAAAATGGCACAAACAGCGATCAACCTGTATCCAAAATACACAGCGCACAATATGATCCAGAAAGCGGCACAATCTATATGACTGATCTTGGAAGAGACAAGATGTATATTCTAAAAGATTCTATTGTGACTGACACAATAGCGTTCGAACATGGCTTTGCTCCGCGCCATTTTTGCTTCAGCAATGACAGAAAATGGATGTATGTGCTCGGAGAACGGTCCGGCAAAATCTGCGCTGCTGAAAAAGCAGGTGACAGTTACATCCCTGAACAATACATACTTGCTGATACAACCTCAGGAAAAGAAAGAATCGGATCGGCTGATATTCACATTTCTGATGACGGAAAATTCCTCTATGCTTCCAACAGATTGGGAGGAGACGGAATTGCTGTATGCAAAATTCTAAGTAATGGTCTTTTGGAGATGACAGGCTACACATATACAGGTTCCCATCCGAGAAATTTCACAATAACCCCCGATGGAGACTGGATCATTGTTGCCTGCCGTGACAGTAACACCATTGAATTTTACAGACGGGATAAGATTTCCGGAAAGCTCAACTCTCAACCGGATCTAACGCTCCGACAATTCAAAAAACCTGTGTGTATAACTATCTTACAGCCGTGACATCATCGCGCTTTTCTGACTGTTCCTTTTTGCCGAAGAAACGCCACTGGAAAATCAGCAGATAAATAGCGCCAACAGTAATGCACGAATCCGCGAAATTGAATATTGCATTAAAGAAACTGAAATGCCTCCCTCCCCAGACAGGTATCCAGGACGGCAATGTCGTATCTATAATAGGGAAATAGAACATATCTACAACCTTACCGAAAAGAAAACTCGAATACCCTCCTCCCGGGGGAAAGAATTCAGCCACCTGAGTTGTAGTACTCGGCCCAAAAACAACTCCATAGAAAAGAGAGTCGATAATATTGCCGAAAGCCCCGCACATAATTGCGGACAGCCCAAGTAAAACACCGACGGGCGTATCAGGTCTCTTGAGCAACTTTCTGATATAAAATATCATAGCTACTCCGAGGGCAATCCTAAAAACCGTAAGTATAAATTTCCCGATATTACCGCCGAAAGACATACCGAAAGCCATCCCGATATTTTCAACAAAATATATCTGAAACCAGTCGCCGAAAACATTGATGCTCTCGCCTATAGTCATATTGGTCTTGACCAGGATCTTGATGACCTGATCAATGACTAAAAGCATGGCAACAAAAAATGTTATCTTCTTTCCGCGGGAAATGCTCATTTTATTTATTCATGTCTTTTTTGGCCTCTATGCTCAAAGTAGCATGAGGAACAAGCCTGAGGCGTTCTTTTGGAATCAGTTTGCCTGTCTCCCTGCAAATACCGTAAGTCTTGTTTTCTATCCTGACTAAAGCGGCCTCAAGATTCTGAATAAACTTGTATTGTCTTGCGGCAAGCTGACCTACCTCCTCTTTCGAAAGAGCAGATGCTCCCTCTTCGAGAACCTTGAATGTCGGGGAAGTATCCTCAGTATCATTGCTGGTACTGTGGTTAACCGAGCCTTTCAATATTTCATAGTCTTTTTTGGCTTTATCCAGTTTCTCAAGAATCAACGTCTTGAACTCTTGCAGCTCTTCATCACTGTATCTGACCATTTCGGGCTGAGTTTCAGTTATATTCTCCTTATCTGCCATAATAAATAGGTATTAGTGTTAATCTGTGAAATTACGAATTTTTTAAATACGATATGTACAATATAAAAATTAATACCGAACTTTCTTTTCATTCTGCTCCCACACCTTAAATGGATCTTTACCTCTCTCCGCCTCTATTCTCTCAATAGGAATCCTCCTGTTGCATTTATCCACTGACATTTCCTTATAAATGTGGTTGTCATCAAATCCGGCTCTTGCTGCATCAACCTGATCTCCGGAATAATAAATCTTCTTTATATGAGCCCAGTAACATGCAGCAAGGCACATCGGACAAGGCTCACAACTTGTATAAAGAATACATCCCTCCAATTCAAAAGTCTTCAATTTACTGCAGGCTTCCCTTATTGCATTTACCTCCGCATGGGAAGTCGGATCATTATCCAAAGTAACTCTATTCGAGGCTGTTGCAATAACAGCACCTTCCCTGACAATAACGCAGCCAAAAGGCCCTCCTCCATTTGCGGCACTTTCGCTGGCTATCTTTATTGCCATTTCGATATATTCTCTGTCGCACGGATTCATACTTTTATATTTTTTTTATTGATATTTCAATATCACCCTCTTCCCATTCAAGTTTTGTACCTCCAAATCCTGCATTGCTTAATTCAAGTTTCTTTGAAAGAATCTGCTCGCACAAGTACTGTTTGAACGATTCCATAGCCTCTGCCACTTCCGGTCTGTTTTCAATCCTAACTTCTATACGGTCTGTTACCTCAAAGCCACTCTCCTTGCGCAAGTTCTGGATCCTGTTGATCAATTCCCTTGCAACCCCCTCTCTCTTGAGTTCTTCTGTAATGGTGATATCAAGAGCCACAGTAAGTTTACCCTCAGTAGCCACAAGCCACCTGGGCATATCTTCAGAAATGATGGAATAATCCTCAGGGTTGAGAAGCACGTCCCCCGAAGGGAGCGATAAGGTAAAATCACCCTTCTGTTCGATGTCGGCAATAACTTGCTGATCAAGAGTGGCAAACGCTCCTGCAATCTCTTTCATCTGTTTCCCGTATTTTTTACCGAGCGTCTTAAAGTTGGGTTTTATCATCTTCGTAATCAAGCCGACAGTATTATGGATAAATTCGATCTCCTTAACATTAACTTCATTAAGAACAAGAGCTTTTACTTTTTCAAGCTGTTCCTGAAGATTTTTGTCGAGCACTGGGATTACAATTTTTGCAAGAGGCTGACGTACTTTAATATTCACCTTTCTGCGCAACGCGAGTACCATTGAAGAGCAGCGTTGAGCAAGATCCATTCTCTCCTCCAGGTCTTTGTCAATCAATTTATCATTACAAGACGGCATCAGTTCATAATGCACACTTTCAGCGCCCGGCACCAGATCGCAATACAATCTGTCCATAAAGAACGGGGCGATTGGAGCAGCAAGGATAGAAACAACCTTAAGCGCTTCATACAATGTCTGATATGCAGCCAGTTTATTCTCTGTCATCCCGCCTCCCCAAAATCTCTTCCTGTTTAGACGAACATACCAGTTGCTAAGAAAATCACACACGAAATCCTGTATCATACGTCCGGCTGAGGTGAAATCATAATCCTCATAAGCGGCCAGAACATTTTTTATCAGACTGTTAAGCAATGAAATCAGCCATCTGTCAATCTCTGCTCTATTTTCAACCGGTATCAATGGCTCTTTTGAGTCAAAATGATCAACATTTGCATAAAGAGCAAAGAATGAATAGGTATTGTAGAGCGTCCCAAAGAACTTTCTGCGTACTTCATCAACTCCGGCCTCATCAAAACGCAGATTATCCCAAGGCTGAGAGTTGGTAAGCATATACCATCTCAACGAGTCAGCGCCATATTTATCGAGAGCCTTGAACGGATCTACAGCATTGCCAAGCCTCTTGCTCATCTTATTTCCATCCTTGTCCAAAACCAGTCCGTTGGAAATGACACTTTTAAATGCACACTTGTTGCTCACCATGGTATTGACAGCATGCAGTGTAAAGAACCAGCCCCTCGTCTGATCCACGCCCTCTGCAATAAAATCGGCAGTCTGTCCAAAACAAGGCTTTCCAAGATTTTTCAATCCCTCCTGAGCATAAGGCATAGAACCCGAATCAAACCAGACATCAATCAGATCGGTCTCGCGGGTCATTTTTTTTCCACTGTCTGAAACAAGAAACAGGTCATCGACATAAGGTCTGTGAAGATCAATTTTATCATAATTATCCTCCGAATAATCTTCCGGAACAAATCCTTTGTCTTTTAGAGGATTGCTCTTCATATATCCTGCCTCTACTGATTTGTCAAGTTCCTGATAAAGCTCTTTAAGAGTCCCGATACATTTCTCCTCCTTTCCGTCTTCAGTCCTCCAGACAGGAAGTGGCGTACCCCAGAAACGGCTGCGTGAAAGATTCCAATCCTGCAGATTCTCAAGCCATTTGCCAAATCTTCCGGTACCTGTTGATTCAGGTTTCCATGTAATTGTCTTATTCAATTCAATCATTCTATCCTGGAGAGCAGTAGTCCTGATAAACCATGAATCAAGCGGATAATAAAGGACCGGTTTGTCAGTCCTCCAGCAGTGAGGATAACTGTGGACATGCTTTTCTATCTTGAATGCCTTTCCGGACTGCTTCAGATCGACACAAATATCAACATCAAGTGTGGCATCGTCAGGCCCGAGCGAAGGATCGTATGCATTTTTCACAAATCTTCCGGCATATTTTGAATACTCGGGCAGATTGACTTTTTCTTTGACAAATGCGGGATCCAGATCTTCAATCTTGAAGAATTTGCCTGTACGATCGACCATAGGCATATCATTACCGTCAGCATCAACGACAAATAGTGGTGGAACGCCGTTGGCTTTTGCAACCTTATTATCGTCAGCTCCGAATGTAGGAGCTATATGTACAATACCGGTACCGTCATCAGTTGTAACGAAATCCCCCTCTATTACTTTCAATCCTCCTTCTGCGCACTTGACGTAAGGAAGAAGCTGTGAATAATCTATCCCGACAAGCTCTTTCCCTTTAAAGACTCCCTCCAAGACTCTATACGGTGTCTTTTCGTTAAACCATGCTGAAACAAGTTTCTTTGCAACAACATAGATTGCAGGCTCTTTTGTATATGGATTCACACTCTCGACTCTGACATATTCGATACCGCTCCCGACACAAAGTGCCGTATTTGAAGGAAGTGTCCATGGAGTTGTCGTCCAGGCAAGGAAGAATAGAGGCAATGTACTGTCGCCATATAATTTTTCTGATTTGCCATTCTTAACTATCTCAAACTGAACGGTAACAGTGGTATCTTTCACATCCCTGTAGCACCCAGGCTGGTTAAGTTCGTGTGAACTCAGACCTGTACCGGCAGCAGGGGAATACGGCTGGATAGAATATCCTTTGTAAAGCAACCCTTTCTTATAAATATCCTTAAGAAGATACCACAAAGTCTCTATATAACTGTTATTATAGGTAATATAAGGATTGTCCATATCAACCCAATAACCGATTTTCTCGGTCATATTGACCCACTCCTTTGTATATTTCATTACCTCGCGACGGCAGGTCTTGTTATAATCCTCTACAGAGATCTTTTTACCAATATCCTCCTTTGTGATTCCCAACAATTTTTCCACACCAAGCTCGACAGGCAAACCGTGAGTATCCCATCCTGCCTTTCTCTCGACAAGAAAACCTCTCTGTGTCTTGTAACGGCATATTGTATCTTTAATAGAACGCGCCATAACATGGTGAATGCCCGGCATTCCATTTGCTGAAGGGGGACCTTCAAAAAAAACAAATTTAGGAGCGCCTTTTCTCAACTCCAATACCTTCTTAAAGGCTTCTTCTTTATTCCATTTCTCTAATACACTGCGATTTACATCGACAAGATCGAGATTTTCATACTCGGTGAAACTCATTTTTCTAA
>CAZPLM010000047.1:0-524 GCA_964587275.1 uncultured Muribaculaceae bacterium
AAAACAGTAGTGAACAAAAGGAAAAACAAACTCAGGATGAGGTTGACTTTATAGAGATCTTTAGAAAGATATGGAGACACAAGAAATTTCTGCTTTGGGTAACAGCAATTTTTACTCTCCTTGGCTTAATTGCAGCGCTCGGACAGCCCCGCCGATATACATCAAAATGTGTTTTTGTACCGCAATTCTCATCCGGAAGGGTTTCAGGGAACATTTCGTCACTTGCTTCGCTCGCCGGAATAGATATTGACAATCTAAGTAATGCAAGTGACCTGACCCCAAGAGCATATCCTTTTATTCTTGATAATGTGGATTATCTGAAAGAGTTAATGTATACTACAATCACTCTGAAAGGAGAAGATACATCCGTGATCCTGCTTAATTATTTTACTGATTCTAAGTATAGAAAACGCTCATTTACCGCAAATCTCAGAAAATATACAATTGGACTACCGGCTGTTGCGGTCGGAGGATTGAAATCTTTGATTTCTTCCGGTAAAAATGAAGAGATGCTCCATGGTAAT
>CAZPLM010000047.1:544-12067 GCA_964587275.1 uncultured Muribaculaceae bacterium
GTTGGTGAAAATAGAATAGCCTTTCTTCTGCTTAATTCAAAAGAATCAAAATGTGCAAAGATTATCAGAAACAATCTGAATTTGACACTCAATCCTAAAGACGGGTATATTACGCTTGAAGCGACTATGCCTGAGCCATTAGCTGCTGCTGAGTTTGGAAACAACGCTTTTTTTCTCCTTCAGGAATATATTACAAACTTCAAAATAGAAAAGTCAAAGTCAGACCTTGATTTCATCGAAGAAAGATACTCGGAAGCAAAACAGGATTACGAAAATAAAGCCGCTGCTCTCGCATATTACAAAGACAAAAATACCAGTCTGATCAGTTCAGTCGCACAGACAAGGGGGGACAGGCTGAAAGATGAATATGACCTGTCACGCAATCTGTACGGTTCCCTGGCTTCTCAAAGGATGGGAGCCAGGATAAGTGTTAAAAAAGACACGCCGATACTTACTGCCGTAACTCCGGTTTCAGTCCCTCAGACTCCGTCTTCAACATCAAGAACAGTCGTGCTTCTGATGTGGATAATTGTCGGTTTTATTCTCTCTTGCGGTTTTATTCTCCTTATCGACTATTTAAGATCGACAGGAATCAAATGCCGCTGGTTCAGGGAGGAGTAGTTAACTATTTATTGTTGTTGAACAGAACTGATTCGATCTGCATAAGAACATCCCAGCGGTCCCAGTCTGCCCTGTTCGAAAATATCAGTACAAGTATTTGCTGTTCAGGATATCTGCAGGCGAGAGCCTTGAATCCGCCATTGTCTCCGGTATGATATATTTTCAATGGGTGATCTTTGGATTTATCTATGAACCATCCGTATCCATACCATGTATCTGGCCTGTTCTGATAATCGCAGTATTTGCTCCCGCTAACATAAATATGCGGTGACTGAGCGTCGGTTCTGCTCTTTTCTGACATGACAGTATTGTTGCGAAGAGCTTTTTCCCAATTTACAAATTCGTGTGTTGAAGTATAAATGCCGCCGTCAGATTTTGTTCCGAAGAAGGTCTCTTCACCATAATCGTATTCATACCACTCTTTCTTCTGCTGTTGATCATTTGAAGCCACTCTTTCCTCTGGCCCGGCACTGACATCTTCATATTCATATCCGTGAGCCATATTTGCTATCTTTATTTCCGGATCGAAATAGAGAGTCTTTTTCATTCCGGCAGGATCGAAAATGTTTTCCTGAATGAACTGTTCAAAAGGTTCTCCTGTAACTCTCTCAATAAGAGTGTAAAATAATTGGAATGTAGGATTGATATATTCATATTCCGTACCCGGCTCAAAATGGAGGGTATCAAGGTCAACCATATATCCAATACTCTCTTTGTCAGTACTGTAGAGAACAAAATCACGGTCTTCACGAGGCCTTGCATCGGGAACACCTGAACAGTGTGAAAGAAGTTGTGCAAGGGTGATCTTGTCCCAGAAGTCTGCCTTAAACTCAGGAAAATATTTATGAACGGGATCTGAAAGAGAAATCAATCCTCTTTCCTGAAGCAGCATTGCTGCAGTTGCTGTAAACTGTTTTGAAATGGATGCAATATTAAAGAAAGTGTCGCCGTTAACCGGATCCTTTGTGTTAATATCAGCAATACCATAGCCTTTATCAAACATAATGTCATCTCCCTTTAAAATCAGCACTGCCGCGCCGGGTTCATTTTCGGGAAATACTGATGAACATATTTTGTCAATTTCTTTGATTTGAGTCTTTGTGTTGTCAGTAGAACAGGATGTAAGCATAATGATTGCCAGTAAAGTAATAGTCAAAGTTATCATGATAGTTTTAAATTAATTCAGTATGAAATGATTACAAAAGTCGCTGATTGATAAGCAGTCGTAACAGATTAAGTGCAGTCGATGCAAATCTCTCAATATTGATGTTTCGAGATGAAAAGTATTGTATTTTATCTGAAACGACATCAAATTCTCCGGTATTTCTGTCTCTGTGTACAGCAGCGATCCAGCATAGACCTACAGGTTTTTCCAAATTGCCACCGCCAGGTCCAGCAATTCCCGATGTGGCTATTGAATAGTCTGTTTTCATCACTTCTGCAACGCCTTTTGCCATAGATTCCACACACTCTCTGCTTACCGCTCCGTATTTGTCTATTATTTCTGCAGGGACACCAAGCACATTTTCCTTAACTTCATTGCTGTATGAAGTTACTGAACCTTTATAATATGCCGAACATCCCGGTACCGATGTAATCAGTTCTGACAAATGTCCTCCCGTGCAAGACTCTGCAACAGACAGTGTTTCCTGGTATGTGGCTTCAGGTGGACATTTCAGTAATTTACTTAATATGGATTGGAGAGATTCGTCTCCTGTGCCATATACAGCGCTTCCCAACAATTCTTTCAGTTTGCAAATCTCTTTGTCCATAACTTCAAGTCTGTTTTCATTTGAACCGGTATGAATCTCATTTTCAGTATCATAGCATGAGAGTCTCAGTCTTACTCCAAGTGTCGGGTTAGGCAAATATGCCAGTTTGATATAATCCGGCAGATTGTCTTCCCACGATTCTATCTTTTGAGAAAGAGTAGACTCGGGAATACCGAAAGTCAGAACTGTCTTGTGGGTGATTTTTTCCAGAGGAAAATGCTTTTTGATGCTTTTCATGACCTCCGGTAACAGATTTACTGTTTCAAATGGAACGCCCGGGAGGGAGAAGAGCACTGCCTTGTGCCCATATTTTTCTTTTTCAAATTCAAATTTCATACATGGAGCAGTTCCTATGGTATTAGGAATAACAGAGCAGGTGTCAGGGACTAATGCCTGTGCGCGGTTAATGTCGGATATCGCAATGCCCCTGCCTGAAAGAATCTTGTTTATTATTGCAAATTGTTCTTCAGAGAATTTGTATTCTTTTGCTCCGCTAAGTCTCTTTAGAGCATCTTTTGTAATATCGTCTTTTGTCGGTCCGAGTCCTCCGGTTACAATTACTATGTTTGTTTCTTTAAGACACCTGTCAAGATTAGTAATGATCTCATCTCTGTTGTCTCCGATAGAGAACATATATCTTATCTTGATTCCCAGGCTGTTAAGTTCTTTTGAAATGACTGATGAATTGGTATCAACTATCTGACCTATCAGGATTTCGTCTCCGATGGTACAGATGGTAGCTGTTGTGATTTGCTGCATTTTTTCAAATATTTTATAATCTTCCTTGCGAAAAATGGCCCATTGTAAATAAATCCGGTATATACTTCTATTAGTGACGCACCGGCATCAAGCATCTCTTTAGCCTGTTCAGGAGTCATAATGCCGCCGGCTGCAATAATTGGGATAATACCGTTTGTTTTTTTGTATATATGACGTACAAATGCCAGAGATTTGGGAAAGAGAGGAGCGCCGCTCAACCCTCCGTCACCAATGGCGTCAACCTTTTCCTTTGGTGTAATAAGTCCGTTATGGTTTCTTGTAGTATTTGTGGCAACGATTCCTTCGATTCCTGAAACAAGGGCAAGCTCAAGTATTTCATCAAGTTGTGAAATAGGAATATCAGGAGAGACCTTGAGAAGAACAGGTTTCTGTGATTCATTGAATCTCCGTATCGCCATTACTCTGTCAATAATCTCAGAAAGAATGGAAATATCTTGAAGTTCTGTCAGATCCTTTACGTTGGGACAGGATACATTAAGAACAAAGAAATCCACATAATCGTAAAGCATTGTCAATGACTTCTCATAATCATCGCTGGCTTTCTCATTGGGCGTCAATGTGTTTTTGCTGAGGCTTGCCCCAACGGGAATAATATTCGGATTGTTTCGAAGCTGGTTAATGACAAATTTGGTTCCCTTGTTATTGATACCCATTCTGTTGATTATAGCATTGTCTGCCGGAAGCCTGAAAATTCTCTTGCGAGGATTGCCGAGTTGCGGCTTGGGAGTAATGGAGCCTATTTCAACAAAACTGAAGCCGAAATTAGCCAGATCATTATAATATTCTCCATTCTTGTCGAGTCCTGCCGCTATCCCGACGGGATTTTTAAATGTGATGCCAAATACTTCTCTTTGAAGCTCTTTCGATTTTATACAAAAAAATGAACGGAGAATATATTTCATCCCCGGAATTTGCCGTGCAAATTTAAGGAGTTTGAAAGTCAAATTATGCACATATTCCGGATCCAACAAGAACAGGACAGGTCTGATTAGTTGCTTATACATATTACAAAATTATAAAGAATTTTTTACTTTACGGGATAAAATCGTATATTAGTATTCGATTGAAAAACTTTAGCAATGAGGGGTCTTTCGGTAACAAAGTTGTTATTTGCCATCGTATTGGCGTTGTTGCTGTCGTTGCCTGCAAGAGGTGAAGACAATACGTCGACAATATTGGTAATCAGCTCGTATAATCCTTCTTCTACCTCCATGTATGATAATATTGCAGATTTTATAAGCAACTATCAGGATATAGGCGGTAAGTCAAGTGTGGCAATTGTAAATATGAATTGCTTGAACTATAATGAAATGCCGTTATGGAACAGTAGAATGAGAATGATCCTTTCCAAAAATAACGGTAGAAATACTCCTTCTCTTATTGTTCTTCTCGGTCAAGAGGCATTTGTTTCGTATATTTCTCAGCCGGCCCGTATTCGAGGGGATGTACCGATAATATGTGGCCTTGTAAGTAAGAATTTCTCATATCTTCCTTTTGACGAAGACTGTATTGCCAGTAAAGGAGGTTTTGATGAATCAAACAGTTATTTATATTCTGATGCCAAAGAACTGATAAATATTAAAGGAGGCATTTTTTACGATTATGACGTAAAGAGTAATATTAAATATATTCAGAAACTCTATCCAAATACCAAGAACATTGCCCTGATTACAGATAACACATACGGAGGTGTCTGTATGTTGAATCTTTTTAAGAAAGAGATGAAAGAATCTTTTTCTGATCTGAATCTGATAAGTCTCGATGGCAGAACTCTGAATATAATCACTCTTTCAGACAAAATGGAAAGCCTGCCACCCAATACTGCCGTGATTCTCGGGACCTGGAAGATTGACAAGGATGAAAGATTCTATATGAAAGAGTCTCTTTATATGTTGAGAAGTCCTTCAGGCAGTCCAATTTTTTCTATCTCTTCTATTGTAGAGAACTGGTCGATCGGGGGATATATACCTGATTACTATGTTAATAAGACACAAGGGCTGATACTTGCCAGAATGGCATTACTGGTTGAAAGCGGTAAATATAACTCAGTTGATGCATATATTATCAAGTCTCACCCTATATTTGATTATAATTCTCTAAAGAAAGCAGGCCTGAGCAAAAAGGATTTGCCATCCGGGTATGTTCTTGTAAATACTCCCGAGCCGTTCTTTAAACGTTATATTATTCCTATTCTTATATTGTTCACAGTTATCCTGATTCTAATTCTGATCACGACCATTTCCATTAATATTGCAAGAAGGACCAGAAAGCTTAATCAGAAATTAAAGAAGTCAGAAGCAGATCTAATAATTGCAAAATCAGCGGCCGAAGAGTCAAATAATTTAAAAACGGCCTTCCTTGCTAATATGAGCCATGAGATCCGCACTCCATTGAATGCAATAGTGGGATTCAGTGATATTTTGGCTGATGTTGATGATCCAAAAGAGAAAGAAGAGTGCGTAAAAGTGATTAAAAGCAATAATAACTTGCTTTTGCAGCTGGTCGGGGATATCCTTGATCTGTCAAAAATTGAGGCGAACAGACTGGAATTTGTATATACGGATTTTGAGTTAAATGATATCATTCACGAGTGTATAGGCAGTATTAGTCAACGTGTTCTTTCTGTTGGTGACAATAATAAAATTAAACTTATTTCAGACTGCCAGCTGTCGAGCTGTATTATTCATTCAGAGAAGAACAGATTATTACAAGTCTTGAATAATTTTGTCACAAATGCACTTAAGTTTACTTCCAGTGGCACTATTACAGTTGGTTACAGAATTCAGAATTCTACCGAAGGAGATGAGTTATATGTTTTTTGTAAAGATACCGGATGTGGAATAGCAAAAGATAAGCTGGATGTCATATTCAACAGATTTGTCAAACTTGATACAAGTAAACAGGGAACAGGATTGGGCCTTGCTATATGTCAGACAATTATTGCCAAAGTTGGCGGGAAGATAGGTGTGTCTTCCGAGTTGAATAAAGGATCTACTTTTTGGTTTTCATTACCTTATAATAAAGATGTCAAGATTGGAGAGGATCAGGGCTTTAATCTTGATAAGGAATCCAACCACCACGTCGCTCCGATTGAGACTGATCAAAATAGAAAGGAGCCGATAATACTTGTCGCTGAAGATAATAACGATAATTTCCTTCTTGTAGCGGCTCTTTTGAGGGACAGATATATTTTGGTACATGCCAAGAATGGAGTAGAAGCCATTAATCAGGTAAAAATGAACATGAATAAGTTCGCAGCGGTGTTAATGGATATCAAAATGCCTGAAATGGATGGCTATCAAGCCACATCAAAGATCAATATAACAGATGAGTCGCTACCTGTAATAGCTGTCACGGCTTATGCTACTGAAATTGAGAGGGAGAAAATTCTCGCCTCAGGTTTTGTAGGATTTGTTACAAAACCGGTATCTGCAAGAGAATTGATTAATACAATAGAAAAGTTGAGACGTTATTGATATTATCTCTCCTCAAAAGTTCCGTCATCATAGAAAACGATCACTCTTGAAATGTGTTTTTCCTGTAAAAATTCATGCTCAATTGGCTTGAATTGCGATTTAATTTGATTCTCACGAGGTTTATCCTCTGTCTTTTTAGAGATATATTCCTCATTCTCTGCCGGTTCCTTTCTTTTTTCCTCAAATGAAACCGGTTCAATTTCCGGTTGAAATAACTGAGTAGGTCGTTCCTGAGGTATTTTTTGACTAAAAAGGTCATTATCTACTGTTGCCATAATATTCGTTGTGTTGGATGATTGATCAAGGTATGGTTTACCTCTGCCTGTAATCAACCATTGAGCATTCAAGTTAGGGAAGTTGGCAAGCATTCGTTGAATAAAGTCAAAGCTCGGATTATTTCTTCCTGACAGGATATGGGAGATACCTGATCTTTGTATACCGAGTATTTCTGCAAATTTTGATGGGGAGATGTTTTCCATCGATAAAAATTGTTGTAATCGCTCGTTCATAGTTGTAAATAATAATTGCTACAAATGTAAGTAATATTTTGTTTACATAAATAACAAATATGATGAGTTTACACTTGTACAGATGTAAACAAAGGACAATTGATGTATTATTTACAAATACAAGTATGGTTATCAGCTAATGTTTCAGTTTATATAATCAAGGTAAATAACTGAATTATAAAGAATAATTTTTAATATTATTATAGCTTACTACACCCACGGTTCACATACGTCATTATTTACAAATATCACATCAATAATACTTTAATTAATACAATATAAATTACTGATATTTAGCATATTAGTTCTAATAAATAATTTAATAACTTAATGTTATACATTTATGTAACCAACCAAAAACGAGGCGCGGAAAAAACCAACATTTACAAGTGTGATCCAGATTATTTTGAATATTGTTTACATATTCCAACTCAAAGGTTTACAATAATTAACATATTTGTAAACAAAAAGAAATGAACAATTGTTGACAGTTTAGGCTTTAATTGAAAAGATAAAAGTATAAATTTGCCGCACGTTTAAAAATGAGAAATTATATGCAGCCTGTTATTAATATCAATGATTATAATTATCCCCTCCCCGAAGAAAGAATTGCAAAATTTCCTTTGGAGAACAGAGATGACTCCAAGTTACTTATTAATATAGAGCGAAATCATGACGTATTCCTTGATGAGAAGTTCACAAACATATCCAGTTACCTTCCATGTGGTTCTCTGATGGTCTTCAATAATACAAAAGTAGTTCCTGCTCGACTTATATTTAAAAAAGATACAGGTGCAGTAATAGAGATATTCTGTCTTGAACCGAAGGATCCTGTTGATTATCAAGTTAATTTCCTCCAGACTGAGAAATGCAGATGGAAGGCAATAGTTGGAAATGTAAAACGTTGGAAATCCGGTTTAGTTTCGCTCTATACTGAACATTTGATGGATAATAAGATTTCAGATGTATGTGATGACAGGTCACTCTATTATAAAGGGGTATCAGAAATTGATTTGAAGGCTGATCTTGTTGATAGAGAAGGGAATGTCTGTATAATAGAGTTTTCTTGGCATGGCGGATACTCATTCTCCAAGGTAATGGAGCTTTGCGGCAGGATGCCTATTCCTCCTTACCTTAAGAGGGAAACTGAACACATTGATTATGAGCGATATCAGACAATGTATGCAAAGTTGGAGGGTTCTGTAGCTGCTCCGACAGCCGGATTGCATTTTACTCAGCGTGAACTGGACAATATTGACAATAAAGATATTACAAGGGCAAATCTCTGTCTTCATGTAGGTGCGGGGACCTTTCTTCCTGTCAAAAGTCAGTATATTTCTGATCATACTATGCACAGTGAGCCCTTTTCAGTATCCAAATCATTTATAGAAACGCTATATAAGTTCATCTCTTCAGGTAAAGAGATTATTTCCGTGGGAACGACTTCGACAAGATGCCTTGAATCGCTTTATTTCCTGGGGGTTCATTGCATAGAGAAGGGTGAACCAGGCGTTGTTACACAATGGGAACCATACAGAGACGAGGGTTATGAATATAGTAGTTGCGATGCCATAAAAGCTATTATTAAGTATCTTAATGATAATTGTTTAAATTCTCTTACCTCAAGAACAAGTTTAATTATTGTACCGGGATATAAATTCAATTTCGTCACTTTTCTTGTCACTAATTTTCATCAACCGCAAAGTACCCTGCTTCTGTTGATCTCCGCATTTGTAGGAGAGAATTGGAGAGATATGTACCGATTTGCCCTTGATAATAGTTTCCGATTTCTCAGTTATGGCGATTCATCACTGCTGAAGAGATAATTTTGTATATTTGCAGCATTTATGAGAAAAATTAGAAAATATATCGCATTTATTGCAATAATTGCCTCAGCTCTTATTGCATTCGGGCTTTTCTCTCTTCCAAAGCCTATGGCAGCGGATTCAGGCAGTTTTTCTGCAGAGAGAGTATACGATGATTTGAAATTTATCAGCAAAGAACATCACTCTATTGAACATCCTGTCGAGAGAGAGAGGGTAAGAAGTTATTATTATGATAGGTTATCAGAGATTGGCTGTAACCCGGAAATTATAAGGTATGACTCTATCACATTATATAAAGGTATACCTGTTAATATTGCAAATATCTATTGTGAAATTCCGCCTCTTACAGCAAACAATGACTCTCAGAAGGTAACGAATGTGTTGCTTATGGCTCATATTGATTCTCGTTTTGCCAATAAATTCAGACAGGATACTGTTTATTCTTTTGGTGCCGCCGATGATGGATATGGGTGCTGCTCAATACTTGAACTTGCATCAGTCTTGATGAAAGAAAGAAATTTATGGTCGCAGGGTATGAAGATCATGCTTACTGATTCAGAAGAGGTTGATCTTGACGGTGTAAAATGCGCAATGAAGTACAACTCTAATATTTTTGAGAATGTCGGACTTGTAATCAACATTGATGCGAGAGGTTCAAAAGGACCTGCATTGCTGTTTGAGACAGGTCTGAATAATGAAAAGGTCTATGATCTTTATAAATCGGCAAAATATCCCTATTCGTATTCATTTACCACACGTCTCTACAGGTATTTGCCTAATTATACAGATTATTCCCCTCTGTCAGAGACTATCCAGGGAATGAATTTTTCATGTCTTGACAATGTTAATATTTACCATACAGACAGAGACAATATTGACAATATTTCACTTTACACTATACAGCACTACGGGGAGCAGATAGAAAGTATCCTAAAAGAATACCTGACTAAGCCTGAATATTCTTCACTGAAAGCACTTGACGGGACAAAAGATGCCGTTGCATTTACAGTTCCGGCATTAGGTCTTTTCACTTTTTCAAAAGGAGGATATGCTCTTTGGAATGCAATAGCACTCGCTCTTTTCTGCATTATTCTGTGTTTCTCGATAATATCAGGGAGAATTCATGCCGGCAGGCCTTTTATTTCCGCATTAAAGAAGTTTGTTTCTGCAATTGTAGTGGTTGCTTTCGGCATTCTGGTTTCATGGATTGCATCAATAGCCTCAGGAGTAGATTTCAAGTTGTTCGGCATTGTTGCAGGAGTGATGCAGAGCCGGTTGATAATTATCTGTACAGTCGTGCTGGTATCTGCCATAACACTTGCATTTTACGTGACGGGGAGAAGGAATTCCATCAACAGGGTGACAGCAAATGCAATTCGTAGAAGCGCATCAAGTTCAGGTGCATCAAGGTATGCTTTCGAGTCTCTTTACGGCATAATGATTATCCTTGCCATTGCTGCAGCGGGCTCATACATATATATTGGAGAGAACTTTTTCTTTACTATGCCGGTACTTGTAGCTGCTGTCGCAGTAATTCTTTGGAGGGTTACAAGATGGCGCGGATGGCTGATATTATGTTGCATTGCAATAATGCTTCACTCGTTCTCATTCTGCTACATTGTATCCGTTGGATTGACAATAGGGGCGTTGGGGGCCGTTGCTTTACTGGTTTACCTCTATATTTCGCTTTTGGCTCCATTAATTGATATTTATGCAAGAAAAGAATCTGTAATTTGATAATAATGGATAATAAATTTGATAATATTAGACCGTATAATGATGCGGAAGCGTCTAAAGCAATGAAAATTATTGCTGATTCCCAGTACATAGAGCCTATTGCGGGATTTCTTTTTCCTGAGATTCCAAACGGGGCTGACGTTTTGAGAGATCAGTTGAGACATATTACCGGTGTTGAAGATTTTCAGGTTTCAATAATGTCAAATGCAATTAACAGCATTGTTAAAAAGACCACAGGGGGGCTTTCCTGCTCCGGTCTCGGAAACCTGAAGAAGGCAGATGGCACAAACGGACGCTTTTTGTTTCTATCGACACATCGGGATATAGTTCTCGATCCGGCATTTCTCCAGATATTATTTCATTCCCACAAATTTCCAATGACAGAGATTGCGGTAGGGGACAACCTGATGGTCAATCCTGTAGTTGAAGGGATGATACGTTCAAACAGAATGATCAAAGTGGTGAGAAGTGAAAGTCCGAGAGAGGTCTATATGACCTCAAAAATCCTGTCCGAATATATCAGGATTCAGGTAAGCGGAGAAACTTCATCCATTTGGCTTGCACACAGACAGGGGAGAACAAAAAATGGAATGGATGCCACAGAACAGGGGTTGTTGAAAATGTTGGATATGAGTGGGTCGGGTGATTTTGTCAACGATTTTGAAGCCCTTCATATCCTTCCTATTTCCATTTCATACGAATATGAACCATGCGGTACATTAAAGGCAATGGAGTTGTGGACCAGAGAGAAAACAGGGACATATAAGAAACAGAAGGGAGAAGATCTAAACAGTATGCTGAA
>CAZPLM010000047.1:12077-12408 GCA_964587275.1 uncultured Muribaculaceae bacterium
GGCAGGGTTCATGTGGAATCTTGCAAACCTGTTACAGCAGATGAGTTGGCAGAGGCGGATTCGTACGAGAAAAATGACAAATTCAGAAGGTTGGCTGAGATAATTGATTCAAGGTTGCTTCCTGCATTCAAGTTATGGCCGTCCAACTATATCGCCCTTGACATCCTCAATGGAAACAAGTCACACTTGGGGATTGATTATAATGAAAGTCAAGTATCTGACTTTCATAAATACAGTGGTTTAGATGAATTGCCTAATGAAGAAGTTAAGGTCATTCTGCTTAAAATTTATGCGGCACATCTATTATGAAAAATACAACCAAATTAATTAT
>CAZPLM010000048.1:0-2602 GCA_964587275.1 uncultured Muribaculaceae bacterium
CGAGGATATTGTGGTTGTCAATAAATCTTAAATCCCTGTTAGTTACGATGCCTATCAATCTCTTATTTGTATCGACTACAGGAATGCCGCCGATATGATTTTCCGTCATCAATTTTAGAGCATCCCCCACAGTCTGGTCATACTCAATTGTCACAGGATCGTAGATCATTCCGTTCTCAGCGCGTTTGACTTTTCTGACCTGTTCTACCTGCTTTTCAATTGTCATATTCTTATGAATGACACCGATACCGCCTTCTCTGGCGATGGAGATGGCAAGATCAGCCTCAGTCACGGTATCCATTGCGGCTGAAACTACAGGGACGCACATAGGAATCTCCCTTGTGAACATTGTGCGGACATCCACATCCCTCGGGATAACTTCCGAGCGTGCAGGGACAAGAAGAACGTCATCAAACGTCAATCCTTCCATTATTATTTTATCAGAAACCGATTGCATAATATTTTTAAATAAAATTTGGCAAATATACGGAAAACTATCTTTTAAAGCAACTTGCCCTGCCAACTATCTCTCTCTTCGAGTCTCTTTTCCAACATTCTTATCAATTCAACATTTCTGATGAGCCCCCACGGGGTTGAGTTGACAAATCGTGGCGGAACCTCTCCAACAAACCTCTCAATGTAAAAATCAGGCCTTAACCTCTCAAGAAAATCAATAAAAAAATCAATGTATTCATCAAGGGAGAATGTTACAAAATCTTCAGGCCTGTCTGCGAATTCCTTTTCCATCTTTGTCCCTTTGATAATTTGCAACTGATGGAATTTAAGCGAATCAACCGGAAGGGTATTGATTCTTTCCGCCTCCGAAAGCATTTTTTCTCTGCTCTCTCCCGGAAGACCGAAAATAAAATGAGCGCATTGGTGAAGTCCGCGTTCTGCACTATTTCCAATTGCATCAACCGCCTGTTCCCATGTATGCCCTCTGTTTATTCTTTGCAATGTGGAGTCGAAACAGGATTCTATTCCATATTCAACAATGACAATATGGCTTTTGCCGAGTTCAGCAAGGTAGTCAAGTTTTTCTTCATCTACACAGTCAGGACGGGTCCCTATCACAATACCGACAACATCAGGATGGGAGAGGGCTTCTTCATAGACCTTCTTCAGGCGTGGAAGAGGTGCATAAGTATTGGAATATGGTTGAAAATAAGCGAGGTATCCGGCAGCTTTGCGGTATCTCACTTTATGGAACTCTATTCCCTCGTCAATCTGTAGTGCAATACTCTTGTCAGGAGTGCTGTATGATGGGTGAAACGCATGATTGTCACAATAGGTACAGCCACCTGTAGAGATGGTCCCATCTCGGTTGGGACATGTGAACCCTGCGTCAATCACAATTTTCTGAAGACGGCAGCCGTATTTTTCTTTGAAATAACCGGTAAACGAATTATACCTCTTCACCCTTGAAAAACTTTTCTTGTGCAAAGATAAGAAAATAAGTAAATTTGTTAGTTGAATCGGTGATATTGCCGATTTTATGCAATGAAACTATTATTAATTTTCTATCTATGAAGAAACATTTTCTATTTATTCTGGCTGTGGTATTATCTCTTTCAGCCTGCTCTGATTCAAAGGAAGCATTTGATAAGATAGCAAAAGAGGTCAAAGGACAATTTGTCCCCGACTCAAGAGACAGGGTTTTCGAAGCAAGGCTTGACGACAACAACGGAACTTTCGTGCTGCGGGGCGCCACTACCGAGCAGGATGCAAAAGAAGCTCTTGTGGCACAGTTGAAAAAAGCCGGCATCAATGCTCTTGACAGTATGGAGGTCCTTCCATCAGCGGAACTCGGAGACAAGACTTACGGCATTGCCGCTCTCTCCGTTCTCAACCTGAGAATGGGCCCGGACTACGATGCTGAATCCGGAACTCAGGTACTTATGGGTATGCCACTGCTTATTCTTGAAAATAGAGGGGGCTGGCTCAGGGTTATTACACCCGAGGGATATATTGCATGGGTTACAGAAAAAAGCGTGAAAGCAGTAACCAAAGAGGAATCTGAAACATGGAAGGCATCTCCAAAATACATTGTGACAACTTATTATACAATACTTAGAGAACAACCTGATGAAAATTCAGAAGTTGTAAGTGATGCTGTATGGTGCGACCTTGTAGCGCAGACAGGCGAACAGGCCGGCAACTATTATAAAGTACTTTTGCCAAATGGGAAAAATGCCTTTCTTCTCAAGAAAGATGCGATGGATTTCAATAAATGGATTGAAAGCAGAACACCTGATGCAGAGTCTATTATCAGTACAGCTAAACAATTTCTCGGCTTCCCTTATATGTGGGGAGGCACATCAGTAAAAGCTATGGACTGCAGCGGTTTTTCAAAGACTACATTCCTTCTTAACGGAATTATTCTAAAAAGAGATGCTTCTCAACAAGCCTATACAGGAGATGATATTGATATTTCAGGAGGTCTTGACAACCTGAAGACGGGTGATTTGATTTTCTTTGGAAGAAAAGCAACACCTGAGAAGAAAGAGAGGGTCAGTCATGTCGGCATTTATATCGGCAACGGCGAATTTATCCACTGTGCCACTTATGTTCGTATTAACTCGCTTATCGAAGGTACTCCGAA
>CAZPLM010000048.1:2612-12308 GCA_964587275.1 uncultured Muribaculaceae bacterium
AGGATCTACTCGTCTGATAAGGGCTCAGAGGATTCTCGGTACTCAGGATTCCGGAAAGGGAGTTACTTCAGTGGCAAAGCACCCGTGGTACTTTTAATTTCAACATGATAACAAATAAAATAACTATACAATGAGCGACAGAAGAACATTTTTAAAGACTGCAGGCCTGCTGACAGCAGCAGCTGCCATACTTAAACCGTCAGATCTATTTGCATCCGGCAAAAATGTGCCTGCGAAAAAGGGAAGCAGGAAGCTTGAACTTGACTGGGAAAATTTTATGGGCCAGATGAAACATACATTTACCATTTCCGGTTCATCAAGGAATTTCACCCCTATTGTCATCACAAGACTGACATGGGATGGCCATACCGGATATGGAGAGGCTGCCATGCCACCATATCTCGGAGAAACACAGGCTTCTGTAAATGATTTCCTGAAAAAGGTCGTCGATAATGTATTGCCAAAGTTTGACAATCCTTTCCAGATAGAGGATATTCTCCTTGCAGTTGATGCACTTACCACCAACAATACTGCTGCAAAGGCATCAGTTGATATTGCTCTTCATGACCTTGTTGGAAACATCATCGGTCAGCCATGGTGGAAAATGTGGGGATTTGATCCCAAAAAGGCTCCAAACACATCATTTACAATAGGCTATGCTGCAACAGATGAAGAAGTGAATCAGAAAATTGATGAGGCTGCCTGGACTAAAGTTATCAAAGTCAAGCTCGGAATGTCTGAAAAAGAAGACAAGAGAATGATCAACCTTATCAGAGCAAAAACCAATACGGTTATCTGCATTGATGCTAATCAGGGCTGGAAAGATAAACATTACGCCCTTGACATGATTCACTGGCTTGCCGAAAGGAACGTCAACATGATCGAACAGCCTATGTCAAAATATCTTCTTGATGAGACTGCCTGGCTTACAGAGCAAAGCCCTCTGCCTATCATCGCTGATGAAGCCTGCCAGCGACTCAGAGACATTCCTCATTTGAAAGGAGCATACAGCGGTATTAATATCAAACTGATGAAATGTACCGGAATGAGAGAAGCTCGCGAAATGGTTACTCTTGCCAAGTCATACAATATGAAACTTATGGTTGGATGTATGACCGAAACCTCTGTTGCCATCTCTGCTGCTGCACAAATTTCACCTGAAGTTGAATGGGCCGATCTTGACGGCAATGTCCTTATAGGAAATGACTGCTTCGATGGAGTGAAACTTGTTGACGGCCGTATTACGCTTGAAGACAAACCGGGCCTTGGTCTTACAAAGAAACCTGGAATTATCACATTATAGAAAAAAGATTAACTTTGCAGCCAAATAAAAATAAAGAATATGAATTTAAGAGTTACTAAAAAAGACATCACATACTTCGTGAATGATTTTATTTCAGACTGTCTGATTTTTGATGATTTTAACGAGGGGAAAAAGAACGAACAGGTTAGAGGTCTGGTTGCTGAAGCATTAGTATTGGGAGATTCTCTTTTCCAAAAAGTCAATCATCCGGTAAAAGATGAAAATGCTGAAGGCGGAAATAAGAAGAGTGTAAAAATGACTGGAAAGGAGTTGGCAAGCCATTATAAGGCAGTCAATAAAGAACTTCTTGAAGGACTTGACAAGTTGTATCAGAAACTTAGCGCTCTTGCAAAAGAGAAATAATAATAACCTTACATTTTTATTATGAAAAAAATTTCAGGTTGGATAATTGTCCTTGTCTTACTTGCACTTGTCGTATTCTGGGGTATCCGCGTTTACAACAGGATGGTTGCAGGGGAAGAACAGATTTCTAAGGCTTGGGGAAATGTCGAGAATGTCTATCAGCGCAGATCAGATCTGATTCCTAATCTTGTTTCTACGGTTCAGGGAGCAGCTGATTATGAGAAATCTACCTTAAAGGCCGTGGTTGAAGCCCGTGCTTCTGCTTCTCAGGCTAAAGTAGATGCCAATAACCTTACTCCGGAGAACCTTGCTAAATTCCAGGGTGCTCAGGATGCATTGACTCAGGCTTTGGGTAAACTTATGGTTGTCATTGAGCGTTATCCTGAATTAAAGGCGAATGAAAATTTCCTTGAACTTCAGGCTCAACTTGAAGGTACTGAAAACAGAATTGCAGTTGAACGCAATAAGTTCAACGAGACTGTTCAGCCTTTCAACACAATGATACGCAAGTTCCCTGCAAATGTTGTTGCAAATATGTTCGGCTTCAAAGAGAAAGCATATTTTGCAGCCGCAGAAGGTGCTGATCAGGCTCCAAAGGTTGATTTGAAGTTCTGACTCGATTGTACTAAAGATTAAAAAACGGTCCGGCATTTATTTGCCGGGCCGTTTTTATATAGCATTGATACAAATCATATCTCCGGAATGACCGAATCGATATCAAAACTTCTGCCATTAATAAAGTCATAAAGACAAATGGCAGATAAGGAATAATAACTTTCCCAATAATCTTTCAGGGCATCCAGATAATTCTTATAAGCATCATCTCTCCTGTTCTGTGCAAGAACAAATGTGTTGATGTCAGTGTTCCCGTTTCTATATAATTCCTGGACCAGATCAAACGATTCGTCGGCCAACTCCAATGTATTATTGGTACGGATAATCAGATCTTGCTGAATATTGAATCTGAGCAATGTGGTAGAAACTTCCAGTTCCAATAACCTCTCAGCCTCTGCCCTGTCATCCCGTGCTCTTGCAAGATTATACTCAGCAGAACGCTTGCGACTCTTTGCCAGACCATGGTCGATAATAGGAATCGAAAATGAGACTATTCCAAGTGTATATTGAGACATTGACCGGTAAGAATCTCCAAATCCGGTGTTATGTCCTTGAATGCCCAGATTCAGATCTACAGCCATTTGGAGACCTGACTGTACCTTTGCCTTGCGAAGTTTCTGCTCTGCAGAGATCACATCCTCCTGTGCATTCCTGTATGACGGCTGGTTTGCGATAGCCAGTGCCTTGGCCTGTTCAAGGCTTATATCCAATACCGGAGGTGTTTTAGGAATCTCTGTCCTTATCTCCTCTCCATTATCCTCCATCTGCAAATATGAAAGTAAATTACTGCGTGCCACTATTTTCACTCTACTTGAATTGTATAGAGAGTTCTCCGCATTCATTACTTGAAGTTCAAGTGCAAGCAGCTCATTTTTTGATATTGCTGCAATCTTATATTTCTGTTGCCCTATCTCATAAATCTGCTTAGAAACCCTCGCATTCTCTTCACGGATAGAATAGTTGGAGGAAGCTATCAGATAATCAAGGTAATACTCCGCAGTCTGTTTTGCAATTATCCTGATCTGATATAAAAAATTCTTTTTTGCACTTTCAAGATGGAATTCATTGATAGCCTTTTCCCACTTAAATGGGTTATATCCTATCAATTCATTGTAATAGCCTAAACTTACAGGTGATGTGGTGAATATCCTCCCATTACCATCATTAAAAAACTCAGTCCACATAGTACTTGTTGAGGCGTAGAAAGATCCCCCAAATCCAAGGACATTCTGCTCCATCCTGATTTGAGCCTCAGTTGACAGCAGGTTGAGATCCTTGAGGTTATAATATGATGATGTCGGATCGTTCCAGTATTTTCTATAGTTTGGCGAGAGTACTAATGAAACTTGAGGCTTTCTGGAGGCCTGATAATACTTGAAGTCCCATAACTCCTTCAAGACCTTGTTGCGATTTCTGAAAGAGACTATCGTGCTGTCCTGAGCTATTCTGATCGCATCTTCAAGAGAGATCTCGACCTGAGCTCTGAGTGGAGAAGCAAACAAAAAAAAGATTGCAATGGCTATATATAATCTATTTCTCTTCATAAATTGATAACTGCCGTCATTCCAGGCATTAATTTTTCACTGCTTGGCAAAGTTGCCTCAATCCTGATCATACCGCTTTGGTCGACTACAGACCCTATTGATCTTATGGTTGCAGTATAAGAAATCTCACCATAAGCAACGGCATTGACTTTCACAGTGCTCCCTATAGTAAAATTTCTGATCTCTGTTTCAAGTATAGAGAATACGACAATTAGATTATGGGTATCAACAACAGTACACAATATATCACCAGGCTTTACATAGGCAAATGACTTCGGCATTACATTGCTGATGACACCTGATACCGGTGATGCTACAACGGCCCTTTTGAGTAGATTTTTATTTATATCCAACTCTATGGTTCTTTGATTTAAACCACTCTTAATCCTAATATAATCCTTGACCGTCTTGGATGCCTTATCAAACTCTTCTCTCTTATACCCCTGACCTATAAGGAGTTCTTCATATTTTAAATTAGCCTGTTCAAGTGCAGATTCACTTAAACTGACATTTGCACGCAAATCCTGGTCATCATAAGTAAAGAGTATCTCTCCCTTTTTTACCCGCTGGCCCTCGACAAGTTTTACCTCATTCAGCTGTCCCTGTATGCGGCTGTATATCTCCACCTCATTGGCAGAGCGAATGATACCTTTACTGATAAGCATATTTTGATCCACATCTACATTCCCCATCCTGTTGGCCTGAGTGGAGGCAGAAAAAGCATTTTCTGTATTTGTAATATCTTCAGCAGTTTTCTCCTTTTGTTCTGGCCTGTTATCACAGCCTGATAAGCCCAAACAAATCAGGCAAACCAGTGACAATTGATATATTTTCATAAGTCCCATTGATTTATCTCTGTTAATCCATACTCTGTCTTAAGGAAAGTTGATAAAAGAGCCCTCTCCGCGCTTTTAATTCGTCCGGAGTTCCATCTTCAATTATTTCACCTTTATCAAGTGCCAATACTCTGTCACAATCCTCGATAGTACTTATCCTGTGGGCGATGACTATACGGGTACAATTCAATGAAGCAAGGTTATCAATCACTTGTTTCTGTGTTATGTTGTCAAGGGCAGAAGTCGCCTCATCAAAGAATATTATCTTAGGCTTGCTCAGGACAGCACGTGCTATCATAATACGCTGACATTGACCTCCACTTAGTCCACTGCCGCCCTCGCCAAGATATGTCAGCATTTGCAACGGCATATTGCGTATATCATCATCGATACAGGCAATCCTTGCAGCCTCCCAAACATCCTCTTCGCTACTTGCAGGAGACGACACTTTTATATTGTCCAATATGGTATCAGGGAAGATGTGATTATCCTGAGGAAAATAGCCCATGTGTCTATGAAGAGAATTGAGATTGACTTCGTCCAGATTATACTGATCATAAAAGACCGATCCTGTATTCGCCCGTTCAAGACCAATCATCAACTTCATAAGTGTACTCTTCCCACATCCTGACATACCAACTATACCAACATATTCTCCTGCTCTGATTTTCATGGTAATATCATTAACTATCAACGGAGTATGCGCACCATACCGAAAACTCAGGTTATTGATTTCAATAGAACCGGACAGGTTCTTTACAATCACTGATTCATCACCATCTTCAGGGACCGCTTCAATAATCGGATTGACCAGTTTCAACTGAGGAATTATCCTGGCAACCTCCTGCATAAGCATCTGCAAATTGTCCAATGCAACCAACATTACTCCGAAGGCTGCCATAAAAGCGATATAATCCGAGATTGAAATATTGTACCTCTAGGCCAGATAAAAGGCCATACAAGTACTTGCATTGGTAATAAGCATTGCAAAAGCCTTTCTATATCTCACTATCCATGGAGCATCAGCTGTCATTACTTCAGATTTAGCAAATTTACCTGCCCAGTAGCGTAATCCACGGATTTCAGCCCCATTGCTCTTGATCTTCTGAATACCTGAAATCAGGCTGAATACCGCAGATTGAGACGACGTCTTCTGAGGAAGCACCTCATTGAACTGTTTTGAATATGCACGCAAAACAATGATTGAGTAGGCGAAATAAATGATGATTACCAGAGTGACAAACCAAACAAGGCTCTTTGCATATACAAATGCAATAAAAATATACATCAGAGAGAAAACACCCACAGCGACAGTCATCAGAAGTTCATTTGTAATCAACTGGTAAATAGAGACTACCGATAATGCCCTAATGCTCAGGTCTCCTGAAGAAAACTCCTTGAAAAATCTGTTCGGTAATTTATAGACACGAGCCATTACCGCCGCCTGCAAATTGGCATTCAGCTTGTCTTTAATCCTGAAAAGGGCTTGATTCCTGGTTATGCCAAACAACGCAGCACTTAAAGTGGCACCAAGGAGGAAACCGCAGACTGGCAAAAGTCCATTCAAATCACCGGATGGAACGACCTCACTGAAAATCAATTTATTTGCAACCGGAACAAGCATTCCAAGCAATACAACAATAGTGCAGAAACAGACAACGACCACATAATCAGCTACCTTGAGCGAAGAAAACGCATAGTGATACAGATCCTTTATCGTGAGTGGTCTATATGGCAACTCCTTATAAAAACACACGGCCTCCTTTTCAAGATCCTTTACATTGCTCCTCCTGGCTCTTTTCTTCCTATTGGCGAGAGCATCAAATCGTCGATACCCCAAAGCACTTGGGATCAACGCTACAAATTCGCCTGAACTGTCCTTAGCCAAAATTGGACCTGAAGCAGTATGCCACCACTCGCCGGTAAGATGGATTTTACGACTTAATATCTGATAATGGTGCAAAAAATCGGCAGCACTCTCTCCTTCTCTCTCCTTTTTGCCAAAATCAATTTTTTCAACTCCTAACTCTTTCAGAATAACCTTGATTGAAGCGATGGAATTATCTGTCTCAGGAACCTTCTTACCTGACCCTACCATATTGCCGAACAGATGCAGGATCTCCTCCATCGCCTGTTTATCAACATTTCGTTTCTGTTCCAGTTTATCTTCAAACATACTAGTTACTATTCATAAGTTGACAATACAATCCCCCGTTTTTAAGTAATTGCTCATGCTCTCCCCGTTCTACGACATGTCCCTTTTCCATGACAATAATTTCATCACAATCACGTATTGTACTGAGTCTATGAGCAATCAAAACAAGAGTGATCCCCATCTTCTTGATCTCCTTCATTAATTTGGCCTCGGTTATAGAGTCAAGGGCAGATGTCCCTTCATCCATAACCAAAATCACAGGTTCTTTGGCCAATGCAGATGCAAGTTCAATACGTTGCCGCTGACCTCCGGAAAAATTACGGCCACCATTTTCCATAACTGTATTATACGCCTGCTTACGTGATACTATCTCATTATGAATCTGAGCCTGATGGGAAGCCAGAATCATTGCAAAATCTTCTATTGAATCATCCCATAATTTAATATTATCAGAAATAGTCCCATCGAAAAGAACTATGTTCTGGTCAATTACAGAAACCGAATTATTGAAAACCTTTCTATTGATCTCACCTTTTGTCTTTCCATCGAAGAGGATCTTACCTGACCAGGGCTGATACAATCCTACAATCAACTTGGCCAAAGTAGTCTTACCGCAGCCTGACTGACCTACAAAAGCAACGCTCTTCCCAGGTTCAATTTTTAAATTAAAATTGGAGATCAGTGGACCGACTTCCCTATTATACCCGAAAGTGACATCTCTTAACTCCAGCCCACCCCTCAATTTCCCCTCAACAACAGGCCTTTGGTCATCAAAATCTGAGGGAATATCACATTCAGCTTTGTAAATATCATCTATGAATTCCGTCTTTGTCCTGATATTGGTCCAGATCTGAAACCTGGAGGAAATGCGGTTCATTGCAGACATGCAAGCTGAAATAAAACCCTGGAATGCCATCAACATACCCACAGTCAGGTTTCCCTCTATGATATAGTAGGCACCAAGACCAAGCACACATACATCTGCTATTGCCTGAAGTATCAATGGAAGGGTAGTAAGAATAACATCTTGTGAATTATATCGAACTGCTGCATTCTGTGCTGAAGAGAACTGATTTGCCCATCTCTGGAAAAAACCGTATTCAGCTCCGCACCCTTTGATGGCCTCAATGTTTTCAATACATGAAGTCGTGAAGCCTTGCAACTCTCCCATACTTCCATCCATCTCCTTATTCAGCCGTTTTCTCTTCTTTGCTACAACCCTCAAGATTACAATACTGAGAAAAATATGGATGATTGCAAATGCCGTGAGATACAGATTGTATCTTATCATAAAAAAGAGATATACTACAATCAGTATAAACTCTTGTATGACAGGTATAAGCTTATTTATAAGAAGATTAGAGATATCACTTGGAAAAGAGGATTTGTATGCCAGGTCACCGGCGTATTTGTCATGAAAATAATCCATTGGAAGACGCAGGAGGTGCCAGATAAGTTCCGTAGTGGCACTTATTGTCATCCTTAACTGTATTTTCCAAGTATTTGACTCTATGAGCCTGGTCACGAATTCAAATAATACAATGAAAGAGGCAAAGCACATAAATGCCACCGCCCATTCAGGATTCAGACCTGAAATGATATTATCAACGAATATCTGTTTTAACAGCGGAGCTGCAATTTTGGGCAAAATGAGAAGAATTGCGATGACACTGACTACAACAAGGGCTTGCTTCAATCCCTTGAAGTGTTTCTTAATGAATTTTGCGGTATTGAATCCTACTTTTGCCATAACCTTAAGGCATTTCTCTTCTCTTGTACGTTTTCAAGTAAATAATGGTAGATCGATCTTGACTTGACGACTACCTGTATGTCGCAATAAGTCCCCACACTCATATCGATCACCTCCTTTAACGGAAACGACCATTTCAATCCGTCAGGATTGTCATAATCTCTCTCAAGTTCAATTTCCACTAAAAAGACCGCCCCTTGGTCAGGAAAAATCTCACCGGCAATTGACACATCCTGTATTGTACGCACCGCCTCCTCTTGTGAAATAGGGTATGGAGAAATATATTTGACAACGCCCTCCACATAACCAACTCTGTCACGAGACTCATTTGACGGCGTCACCTGGACAAACTGTCCCTTCTGAAGATCTCTGTATGTATTGAAATCGGCAAAGGCTATCACCGAACTGACTTTGTCAGATGTTGATTCAGAAAGAATATTGACTATACTTTCGAATGATTGGAAATCTGCATTTTCAGGTAAATAGGAAAGTACAACCCCATCCGAAGGTGCAGATAGAATGCTATAGGCATCTGCAATTGAGACCAATGCAAGCGACTGACCCGCCACCACCTTGTCTCCTTTATGGATAAACAGTGTCCTGATACTTCCGCTATGCGGAACATTTACTCCAACGGTACCCTGACTCGGGAATACAACCCCTTTAAGATGATCCTTGTTGGTGACCTTGCCATAAAAGACCCAGAAAATAAGGCCTAAAAAAAGAACTGACAATGCAATCAGGATTACAGAAACAGTCGGTGAAGATAAATGCGTATAATCATCAATATCCCCTACAATTGATTTATTCTTGTCTTTCATATACACGCAGCCTTAAGTAATTGAAGATAAGTATAAGTATGTCATAACAAATATAACAATTTAACTGATTGTTTGGTCAACCTACCTTAAACTCCTCATAAAAAAAATGAGTGACTAAAAAAATTAGTCACTCACTCTTATATTATATCAGGTCTTAATAACTATTCTTGAGAACTTTCACCTTTTACGTCAATGTTATGACCGGTGCTTTCTCTGTGTTCTGATGGAGTTTCATGTCTGTGGTCATCACGCCTGTGATCATCACGTCTGTCATCCCTGCGGTCATCTCTGCGATATCCGCCACGTCTG
>CAZPLM010000049.1:0-10103 GCA_964587275.1 uncultured Muribaculaceae bacterium
GTTGACAGTTTCTTTGGAGACAATATCCTCTATATTAATGTAATGAATAATCTATCAGTGGACTGCGACTGTGACTCACACCCGCATGACCCTGAGATGAAAGACATCGGTATTCTCGCATCAACTGATCCCGTAGCTCTCGATCAGGCTTGCCTTGATCTTGTCTTCAACTATACTCCTGCTGAAGGTGACAATAATGCCGCTCTGATGGAGCGCATCAACAGCCGTCACGGCACTCATACTGTCGATTATGCCGCGAAAATAGGGCTTGGAAGTCAGAAGTACAACCTGATAAGTATTGACAAATAAATCAAATAAAATGAAAATTAAATTATTAACAATTGCCATGTTGCTTGTAAGTTTTACAGCAATGGCACAAAATAAAACCGAGATGAATGGAAAAATTCTTGTCGCTTATTTCTCCTGCACAGGAAATACAAAGGCGGCAGCTGAAAAAGTGTCCGGCATTCTTAATGCGGACATATATGATATTAAACCTGAAACTGCCTACACAAACGCAGATTTGAACTGGCAGGATAAGAACAGCCGCAGTTCAGTTGAAATGAAAGATCCGAAATCACGTCCTGCTATCGGCACGAAAGTTAAAGATATGAAGCAGTATGATGTGGTTTTCATAGGCTTTCCTGTATGGTGGTACGTTGCTCCGACAATCATCAATACTTTCATTGAAAGTTATGACTTGAAGGGAAAAACTCTTATTCCGTTTGCAACATCAGGCGGAAGCGGCATAGAGAATTGCGAAAAGAATCTCAAGGAAACCTATCCGGACCTCAACTGGGCGAAAGGCAAACTTCTGAATGGCAAGATAGAAGAGGATACTATTAAGACCTGGTACAAAGCTGCGAAATAAGCATTTATCAACTTAATATCGCTATGATTTTATGGGTGTGAATATAATTATTCACACCCATAATTATAAAAAGAAACAGTTAATTAAAATGTTTCGGGATTCAGGCCTTGACATCTTTTTCAAATTCATCCAATCTCTCAAACCTCAACATCTTCTTCCCAGTTATTTTCATAACATTACAATACCCCTTGTTGTTTCTTAAAAACCAAGCATTGAAGCCGGAGAGATATGGAGAGTTCTACATAAGAGACGTGCGATTTTCAATGTAGGCTCAGCACGCCCGGAGATATAATCATTTATTCGAGATGGACTTACCCCAATATCAGCGGCAAGTTGCTTTTGTGTCATATTATTCTCTTCCAGGGATAATTCAATAAGCTCTGCAACTGTGGGTTTCCCAATGGGATAATTTTCTTTTTCATACTCAATGATTATATCTGAAACAACAGACAATTCCACAGCCTTATTATCATCGGACGGAGTATTGTCACTAACTAATGGAAGTAGCTCCTCTACTCTATTGACCGCATACTCATACTGTCTTTTACTAATTTTACTCACTGCATTGATGTTAAATAGTTCTACAATCAATTTTATTATACTCTGAATGAGGACCGACCCAACGAATATATACATATTCAATAGTAAATTGCACCACGACGACTAATCTATATGTATTCCCTCTTTTATTAAATACATAATGATTGTTCCCAACATAATCTGCTGAATTAAAATCATTTCTGATATCAGAGAAATTTTTCCATTCAGCATTTTCCACAATCTGATACCACCTTTCAAGAGCAACTTTAGAATCCTCATGTCCCTTCATCTCAAAAAACTCTTTGATCTTTCTATGTGATACAATCTTCATGTCGCAAATATGGTAAAAATTCTATAATACAAAATTATTTACTAAATTTATTTTGGATTATAGAATCTCAGGCCAGGCTCTTGAAAGAAACTTCGCATCAAAACTAAAAAAAACAGCCAAAAGTATATACTTTATTTCCCCTGTCGGTATTCTGTCGGTGTCATTTTGACAATACGTTTGAACATACGGCTGAAGTATTGAGGGTATTCATAGCCGATATCGTATGATATTTCGCTGACAGACTTGTTGGTATCGAGAAGTAACTCCTTGGCGGCCTCAACCATCTGGAGCTGGATATGTTCCTGGGCGCTTTTACCTGTTTCCTTCTTCAAGAGATCTCCGAGATAATTAGGGGAGAGATTAAGTTCCAAAGCACAATATTTGACTGTCGGGAAGCCTTTTGTCTTTGGCTTGTCAGATCTGAGGTAATCATTTACAATCGTTTCAAAACGGCTGAGGATATCACTATTCACATTTTTGCGGGTAATGAACTGCCTCTCATAGAAGCGGGTGCAGTAATTAAGGAAAAGCTCGATGTTAGAAACAATTAGCCTCTGGCTATGATTGTCTATGCTGTGATCCAACTCATTCATAATGTTATGTAAACATTCCATTATGATACAGCGTTCCTGTTCGGAAAGATGAAGTGCCTCGCAGACATTATATGAAAAGAAGGTATAATCTCTTATTGTTCTACCTAATGTGGTACCCCTCAATAAGTCTGGATGGAAAATCAATGCCCAGCCTTTGGGCTGATGAGGGAGTTTGTTCTGAATTTCAAGCACCTGATTTGGAGCAAGAAATACTAATGTGCCCTCCTGATAATCATAGTAATTTCTCCCGTATTTAAGGTCGCCGCATTTCACGTCCTTTAATAAGACAGTATAGAAACCGAATGACTGTACGGCCGGCAGGCTCTTAATAAACTTTGATTTTGAAAAATCTATTACTGAAACAAGGGGATGAAGAGTTTCCACCCCGAGAGCCTTGTTGTACTCATCGACAGTTTTAAAAAATTGAATATCTGGCATAAAAATTATTTATAACAACGTTCAACATCCGCAAATATACTCTATTTCAGATATTATTTTTTACCTGAATTACTGATAAAAGAATACAAATTACTTCATTGAATTTTGTGTTACACCAACGAATCGAGCACCCACCTGTCAACATCCTTCATTTTCACAATAGGCTTGAGTGCGAAAACTGCGGTCTGCCCTATCCTCTCTTTCAATGTCCAAAGTTCAGTGATTTTATCACGGTTTTCCTGCCTTGAAGCATCATCAGAAGGCAATGGTACCCCGGCCTCCTTAAGAATCAGATTACTTTTAGAAATAATCAGAAGTTCCATATATAGAGAAACATAGCAGCAAATATCGAAAAATACTTCAGGTTTGAAATTATCCCTTACTGTGAGCAGATATTTACCGGCCTTCGTGGTAAAAAACTCTCCTTTACGAATTGCAGCCAGAAGCGCAACATCATTATTGATAGACTCATCCAGCCACTTATGGATCAACTTTTCATCATAATCCGAAATGAAAATGAATAGCAGCACGAATAAAACTATCAGTGCAACGAGCTGCAACAGTGGTGAAAGCAAAAACATATTGTTCAACCAGTGAATCAAAACAGGTGGAATAAAGGCCAACAGATAAAACAGCACCGGATTTTTATCTCTATTTTCTCTGACCTCCCTCGAGAACAAGATAAGAAGTGCCGAGAGCAGTGCGGTACAGCCTATATGCATCAGTGCAGAGCCGAACCCCCTGAAAATTGCCGTCCCTATCTCCATATATCCATTAAATGCCACATACAGTATATTTTCCAACAATGCAAAGCCCCCACCGACAGCTGCCCCATAAATAACTGAATCGTAGAAAAACGCCATTTTCTTTCTTGAGACTAACCAGATGATCATCAACCCTTTCAGCACCTCTTCCACCACAGGTGCAAAAAACCATCCTGTACGGCTCAATCCAAATGACGCTGCACAACTGAGCATTCCATACAAAATACAAAGAAGAAGTAATTTCCATTTTACCAATGAAAAACTGTCCTGCAATTTAAGTATCAGCAGATAAATACCTATCGGTACGATGGAGAGAGAGTACAACAGTATCATAACAGCTTCAGAGAGACCATCCACTGGCTACCAGGTTCAATACCTGATGAATGAAGCCTTGCATAACCAACGGACCATGTTGTTTTCAAATATTTAAAGAGAACCACCTCAATATTGACCTGCGCACCATAATTGAAATAATTTACATCATTATTCATGAATGGATTTGCCAATAAATCAGTGGCAAACAGAGAAACCTGAGCATAGGTAGGATAGAAGTTAAGTGCGCCGAAGTTATTAAACCTGATAGGCTTAAGATTCAGTTCAGCCATTAATTTTGCAAATCTGTGAGCTGATATCGCATCAATTTCTGCACCAGGCATTGCATTTAGCGTCCTGAAACGGTAGGAATCCCTGTAATCCACATAATTGTTCCTGAAACCACCAAAATATTCATTTCCAAAGGAAGATTCCGTATCTCCGAATGACTGCCCGAAATAGCTTCTTAGCCAGAAACTTGTGTTTCTCATAAATGGCAAGAGCACTCCGCCTTCCAGATTTGCAGATACAGAAGGGTAGAATTTGCCGCCGGCATAATATGTATATGCATCAAGTCCAACATTATAGCCCTGTTCGCGCATCACTGACCCCAATGAACCGCGTGTCTTGGATGCACTGATATGGGCAGTTGCTATTTGAAGGGATTTTACCCCCTCGTCCAATGGAATATTTTGATAAAGAGGAAGGACGTCCATATCACCGAAAGTAGCAATCGATGCGCCCCATTCCCATGTAAAAGGATTATTCAAGCTGTGAATAATATCGTATGAGAGCGATACGCTATATCCTCTGCGGCTCGTCCTCAACGGACCGAAGAAATCGTAAAAGTCGGTTTTATTCCATGTTGCGGCAAGCTTGAATTGCCAATATTGCCATAGGAAATCTGCGTGAAATCTGTTTTTCCATGGATTGCTGCTCCACGGCGAAATACCAAGACTGAACTTTATCGAGCTCAGACCGACAGGGTCCTGAAAGGCAAATCTATAGCCCAATACAGGTGTAACATTGATTATTGATTCCTTGTCTGCAAATGCGGAAATCTCAGGATATGCTCCTAAGAACCTCATCTCATTTAATGGTTGATATGAAGTAATCTTGTTATATACATCAGAAAAACTTGTTTCCGGAAGAGGTTTGAGAAATTCACCAAGACTTTCGAGGTTTCGGGAGTTCTTTTCGTATGCTTTTTGGCCGAGAAGTTTGATTGCGTTTGCATCGTGGATAATCTCCTTTTTTAATTTGACCGGTATCATCCCGTCAGCACTGAACTGAAATGCAAACAGCGAATCTGAAGAATATTGATATGGTGCAAAGAGGCCTGTTTCAACATTGCTCAACAGATTAAAATCACCATTTGTGTTATTATATGACCATAAATTAGAAACACCGGTATAATATGAACTGCCGACAAGACATGAATCATCTTCTGAGAAACGGAACTGACCGAAGTTGTAATCTTTTGCCGTCATAAGAGTATCGCAGGAAAAATCTGCATTCTTCAGCCCTTCAACATCAAAACGAAGCAGGGTCTGTTCACCGCCTAAACCAGAAACCGTAGCTGTAAGCCACCTGCCATCGTGCGAAACATCAATATCAAACACACTTTGGCCGAAATTAAATGGATATATTATTGCCTTATTCTCCAACTGAGCGTCAAATCTTATGAGATAGTCGATGCCTGCATTTGTAAACACACCATAGAGCCTGTCTGTTGCATTGTCATATACAATGTTTGAAACCCTTTGGATTTTCAATCTTTTGGTGACTCTGCCCTTTTTCAGATCATAAATATTGAGACCACGGTATTTAGTATTATGTGTGGTGTAGAATAACCTTTCATTGTTCGAATCAAATGCCACATATGAAGTCTGGTAGAGTTGCGGTCCATCGATCAGATGCAGGGCTGTTTCTTTTCCTGTATTGATGTCTATCCGGGCCAGATGGGGCATTTTCCCGGGATAATTGACGGCCGAATAGAGGCAGTTGTTCTTTCTGTCATACAAAGGTGGAGAAGCTGAGCCGAGCGGCTTGTCTGTGAGCATTTCAATATCTGTAACAGGATATTCTGCAATTATGCCAAGATTTTCTCTCTGGTGATCCACTTCAAATGATTTCCAACTCTCCCAGACATTTCTGAGCGATTCCCCATACACATCCTTAAACTGCCTGTTAAACAATGTCTTGCTATCTTCAGTCCTGTTGTAATATTTAATCAGTTTTTCCAAGCCATATTCATACACCAGATAATTCACAAAGCGGGTACCGTAGAGGTAAGAATTGGTACCTATCTGAAAGTCCTGAGTAGTCCCTTCTGTTTCAAGTCCTACTACTGAATAAAGGGGCTTGTTGTCATAAACAAGGCTCCGGAAGTTCATTTCATCATAACCACCAAGCGCACGACCGCTTCCTCCTCCCATCCAGGTCTCCATAAAGCACGCTATCCCTTCGTGGTACCATCTAGGAGCATACCATCTTGGTGTTCCTATATAACTGAATAATGCTGAAAAAGGATGATTTGAATCAACTAAAAACTTACCGCCAAGGAACTTGCGCCACCCTAAATCCGTAGAATTATACTTGTCGCCCATCACAACATGGGTGTACTCATGCATGAAAAGATGATGATACCGTTCGACCGAGGGAGAAATGTAATAAGAAAAGTTAAGTGGAGACATCTCGATGAAAATCATATTTCTCGGGATAGAGGTCACTCCGCCGTTACCATCATCTCCCCAATCTGTTATCAACATCAGAGACTGTTGTGGAATATACCGATGCAACGAATCCTGTTCCCAAATTTGTTCATGGAGTGTCTTTCCTTCTTTGTACATCCTGACAATGTGAGGAATATAAGTAGAAATACCCTTATTAAAAAAGAGCATTTCTGCATCTTCCTGCTCATACTTGAATATCTTCTGTGCTGAAAGCCCGACAGTCAGTAAAGAAAACAACAACACAAGGAACAATCTTTTCATAAAACACACGTTGCCTTCATAAGCTCTGTTAAAAATTAATTAGGCTGGAAATATTGCGCCAAAGCACAATTGTAAAAGAATACCCAAAGCATTCGGCATTTCCTTCACAAGTTCAATGCTATTGAAACTATCTTTTGATAGAGATAAGCCACTGTCAAAACAAGAATCGAGAGCCAGATCAAGCGAAGGTGAATCCAATATGCATTTCAAATTATCATCTTTGATAGCATCTGAGAATACTTGAGATCCGGCCAATTTCAGAAATGAATCATGATAACTGTTGGAACAGTCAGAATTCGACTCAAGAAGATATATTCCAAGCGCAGATTCTTTGGATTGTAGTCCTGCGTTGCCATATGCAGCAACGAAAATAGACGGAGACAGAGCAATCCTCTGATGATCAGAATCCACAATCTTGATTATGTCAGCCGTACTCTGATTATCAAGAATTCTGCCGCGCATATCCCATTTAGCATATTCTTCATCAGCCCCGTTCAATATGGCATCATACATCAAATAGGCAATCCACTGGTCACGGGCAAAGGCGAACTTCTTATATTGTTTGAGATCTTTACCCTTGAGAAAATTATCTGCTGACTCTACAAATCCTTTAATTTCCGTTTTGGATTCGCCTATCTGCATAAAGGCAATCATGGAGTTGTGTGACAATTGTTCATATTCGGGAGCATCTTTTCCTTCAATGAGTTTCGAAAGCGACTTCATCGTCTTCTCTGATAATTGTTCAATATTGAATGCCTTTGTTTCAAGGGATTTAAATTTCTTGTTAGCCTCGCTGAATTCAGGGATATCCCCGGTGACCTCAGCTGTTGTCTTAACAAGGTCTGCGAAAGAGTCAAAATGAAGGTCAATCAAGTTATATGAAAGTATCATCTCATTCCTGTACTCCTCGTCTGTCATCAACTTTTCCTGTAAAGCTTTGATTTCAGGAGAGGCAACTTCTTTATTAAATTTGTTTACCTTTCCAATATCACCGGACATTAGTCCTCCATTAGTATTTGGCCACCCTATGATCGATCCTGCGGCATAACCTACTACGAGAGCTACTCCCGCGAAGAGGCAGATTTTTGAACCAGTTTTCATTTTATCAGTTAATTAAAGGTCATTTTTTGTGTCAGTAAAGTTATCAAAAAATGTTTTCCATTAACTACTTATAGTATATTTATTTATCAATTTACCCTAAAATTGATTCTAACACCATTCAAGTTCTGTAATTTGTATCCGAATTTCAGTAATCTCTCCACTTTTCCTTTGATGAAAAAAACCTAACTTGCGTTCAATTAAAACATAAGATATGAACAATTTTATTTATGATATACCTGTAAAGGTATATTTCGGTGAAAATCAGTTAGAACATCTTGGAGAAGAGTTGAGCAAATTTGGGAAACGCGTCCTTCTCACATACGGAGGAGGCTCAATCAAGAAAACAGGACTATACAATAAAGTTATCTCATCAATAAAAAAGTCCGGTCTTGAAGTATTCGAACTCTCCGGTATCGAACCCAATCCTCGAATTAATTCAGTTCGTAAAGGCGCTAAAATGTGCAAGGATAACAAAATTGACGTGTTGCTTGCAGTTGGAGGAGGATCAACCATTGACGCCACAAAATTCATGGCGGCAGGAGCCTGCGTTGATTTCGACCCATGGGACCTGTTAAATGAGAAATGGGCCCCTATAGAAAAGGCGCTGCCAATCGTTACTATTCTGACACTTTCAGCAACCGGATCGGAAATGGATTCAGGTGGAGTAATCAGCAATCCTGATACGAATGACAAAATCGGCCGACTTGCCCCTCCCATGCTTCCAAAGGTTTCTTTTCTTGATCCATCCAACACATTCACTGTCAGCCCATATCATACAGCCTGCGGAAGTTCTGATATTATGTCACATATAATTGAAGTCTATTTCAACATGAACAGTGACCTGTATATGCTTGACTGTTTTATGGAGGGACTTATGAAAACCGTCATCAAATATGCCCCTGTCGCAATGAAAGAGCCTGACAACTACGAGGCACGCGCCAACCTTATGTGGACCTCTTCCTGGGCTATCAACGGTTTTATAAACGGAGGAAAAATGCAGGCATGGAGTTGTCACCCAATGGAACACGAATTGTCAGCATTTTACGATATAACTCACGGACTTGGGCTTGCAATTCTTACACCGCGCTGGCTTGAACACTGTCTCAATGAAAAGACAGTTTCAAAATATGTACAGTTTGGAGTTAATGTTTTCGGCATCAATCATGATCAGGAGCCTATGGTTATTGCGAGAGAGGCTATCAAAGAATTACGCAACTTCTTTTTCAATACCCTCGGTTTGAAAGACACTCTTACCGCTCTCGGGATTGACCGTGCCCATTTTGACACAATGGCTAATAAGGCCGTCAAACTCGGAGGACTGAAATACGCCTTTGTCCCTCTGACACCGCAAGACGTGTTAAGTATATACGAGAAATGTTTGTAGCAAGCCATATAATGTAACCGTTTCAACCCGGCGACATAACAACTATTCATACCTCAGGCCATCACAGGACCTGGGGTATGTTTGTTTTATGTGTCAATAGAAGTAAGGCACGAAATCTCATTAAATAAGGCACGAAACCAACCGAAGCCTCATTCCTATTATAAATGGCTGTATATCAGCATAAATAAAAAAATTAATATTTCCGTGCACGATAACAGAAATATTTTTATATATTTGCAAATAATTAATACTTATCAGATGAAATTCGGCCGATATTTACTCTTGACATCCCTTCTGTTATCTTCAGTTTACGCTTTTGGAGTAAATCCAAAGCGAGAGAAAAAGAGCGACAGACAAGAATTTGATTACCTGTATAATGGTCTTCCTTTCCAAATGGAAAGAATATCACGTCCGGTGATACCTGACTATCAGGTTAATATCACCAATTTTGGCGGTGTTGGAGACGGTGTTTTTCTTAACACAAAGGCTTTTGCCGATGCAATCGATTACCTGTCGGCAAAGGGAGGCGGCCATCTGACAGTACCTGCAGGCATTTGGCTTACAGGACCTATAACACTTAGGAGTAATATTGATCTTCATATTACCGACAATGCTGTTATTGTCTTCGATTCCAACATAGATCTTTATCCTATAATCAATACAGATTTTGAGGGACTCAACACTCGCAGATGTGAATCCCCGATAAATGCCGACTCTCAGAAAAATATCTCAATAACAGGCGGCGGAGTGATAGACGGCAATGGTGATGACTG
>CAZPLM010000049.1:10113-12301 GCA_964587275.1 uncultured Muribaculaceae bacterium
ATGTCGCGACCGCGCTCGCGCCATAGCCGTCGCCGGCAATGGTGATGACTGGCGTCCATTAAAAAAGTCAAAAGTCACCTCAACACAATGGAAGGAAAAATTGGCACACGGAGGATATCTTAACTCTAAAAAAGACACATGGTATCCAGATTCAAGCTATGTAAAGGGAGTCCTCAAATGGCAACAGCAAATTTGAAACGCACCTCCATATCCAGATTCAAGCTATGTAAAGGGAGTCCTCTTAAGTGACAGCAACCTGAATGTCCCGAGAGGAGATGTCTCCGAAGAGACATGGATAGAGATTAAACGATTCCTGAGACCTGTTCTTGTCAGCATCAGAAGATGTGAAAATGTTCTTCTTGAAGGTGTTACTTTTCAGAACTCTCCTGCATGGAACATCCATCCGCTTCTTTGCAAAAATGTAATAATAAAAAATATAACTGTCAGAAACCCATGGTATTCACAAAATGGTGACGGGATTGATATTGAATCATGCGAAAACGTAATACTTGTCGATTCTTCTTTTGATGTTGGAGATGACGGCATCTGCGTGAAATCAGGCAAGGATGAGGATGGCCGCAAAAGAGCAATTCCATGCAAAAATCTGATAGTAGATAACTGCACAGTATTCCACGGCCATGGCGGATTCGTAGTGGGAAGCGAAATGTCCGGCGGCGTTGAAAACATAAGAGTATCCAACTGCAGTTTTCTCGGCACCGATGTAGGTCTTCGATTTAAGAGCAAAAGAGGACGCGGAGGCGTTGTGAAGAATATTTTTATTTCAAATATCTACATGAAGGATATCGTTGCCGAATCGGTATTATTTGATTTGTTTTATGGTGGGTTATCAGCAGTGGAAGCAAATGCAAAAACTGAAGAAACTACAAACCCTAAAGAGACGGAAATCTTTCCTGTTGACGAGACCACCCCGTCTTTCAGAGATATATACATAAGAGATATTGTCTGTAAAGGTGCTGACCGCGCCATGTATTTTAACGGACTTTCCGAGATGCCCGTCACCAATATCAATATCTCAAACTGCACTGTAACAGGCAGAAAAGGGATTGAAATCAATTATTCCAAAGATGTTACACTTACAGGCGTTAAAATTCATCCTGAAGAGGGAGAGCCTGTGATGGTCGCCAACTCCACAAACGTTATAATTAATGACTGATATGAAGAGCAGGTTATATTTAATATCAATTCTGTTTTGCTCTCTGTTATTAACAGGTTCATCACAGATTGTTCCTGAAGAGGACGGTAAACTTTTTACGATCCATCTAATGGGAGATTCCACCATGGCTCCAAAAAAGCTGGATGGAGGCAATCCTGAAAGAGGTTGGGGAATGATGTTTCCAAATTTTCTGGATGACAGCATACAGGTGATCAATTATGCCCAGAATGGCCGCAGCACGAAGAGTTTCATTTCTCTCGGGCTTTGGGACAGAGTGAAAGCCAACATTAAAAAAGGCGACTACGTATTCATTCAGTTCGGACATAATGACGCCAAAGAGTCCGACAGCACGCGATATGCTCCTGCTTATGGGCTTTATCAGGAGAATCTCAGGTTATTTGTAAATACCGTCCGTGAGATGGGAGGAAAGCCCGTACTTCTTACTCCGGTTTCAAGAAGGTGGTTTAAAGAGGGGGTATTGGATGAAAATTGTCATACCGATTACCCTGCAGCAATGAAACAAGTCGCTGAGGAACTGTCTGTTCCATTGCTTGACATCACTGCTGGAACGCAGGAGTGGCTGAAAAGTTTGGGAGATGAGGCTTCTCGCCAATATTTTATGTGGGTAAAATCGGGCACGATAACGGCGATTCCTGACGGCAAAGAGGACAACACTCACACGAAAGCTAATGGAGCACGCAAGGTCGCTGAGATTGTATGCAATGCAATAAAAGAGAATAGCGAACTTCAGGATATAGCAGCTCACCTGGTGCATTACGACATAGTGGTTGCACAGGATGGGACAGGTGACTATTTCACAGTCCAGGAAGCAATCAACGCCGTACCCGACTACAGTCACGAAAAAATCACATCCATCTATATTAAAAAAGGTATTTATAATTTGAAGTATTATATTCATTAAGTTAGGCCCTGTCAAGCAAAATCAGGTATTAACAGTAACTTTACGCTGCCCTGTCTATTTCCTCTTTAAGCGCCTCTATGGCAGCCTGAAGC
>CAZPLM010000050.1:0-12228 GCA_964587275.1 uncultured Muribaculaceae bacterium
CAGTTACAGTCGCATATCTGCTGTTTGAAGAAGATATATTACTTTCAGCAGTGAACTGCAACTTGTTCCTTTCACTTGAAAATCTTGCATTCAGCCAATTTGCAGAACTATATGCGGACACGGATGTCTTGTCATCAACTCCTGTCAGGTTGATATAATAGTTGTCATCATACTTGACTGCATCAACAGGAAGAATGATAGATGACTCGAGTGCTGCGACATTAGGTGTACCGACACCGGCCTGAAATACCGAAACGGCCTGATAAACACGCTGATCCGGAGATTTGCCCACAATGACCACACTTGCAGTTCTTGCATCATAATTATAATTTTCTTCAACATAAACAGTAATCACAGAAGTAATATCATAATTTGATGCAAGTGTTCTTGTGGTAACCTTACACCATGATGCATTTGAGACATAAGCAATAACTTCAGCATTGGCCAAATTTGTGCAGGCTGCCAGTGTAAGAGTATCAGCTTTTGCAGTAAAGTTTGCATAATTCTGAGAAAGTGAAAGCTCAATTTTATCCTCAGCACGTTGTGTGACTGTTACAGGATAATAAATCGTCTCATCTGACAGAACCGCCTTTAAAGTGATAACAGTACCTCGCTCTTCCGGAAGAGAATTCCTTGAAATATTGAAAGACAAAGTGTTTGCACCAAGATTCACATTAGTTATCCACTCCGGATAATCTTCTACTACTGTAACCTTTGTAGAACTTGTATTTGAATAATAACCAACAGTTACATTAAAGCTGCCGTCTGATGTTCCGGGACAGTCAGCGCCCACAGTTACATTGTTTTTAACCAGCGTGAGTACAGGAGACCCAAGCCCTTGCTGATATACTGCAATCTGTTTTACAACAGCCTCTCCCTCAACATCAGCAAGAACGTTTACTACACACTGACGGGCAGAATTACCTGTATTGTCATCAACTGTAACAACAACATAGCCGTCAGTATAAACAGCATTGCACCACGAGAACTGACTCGAGACAGTGATCTCTCCGGTAATATTGGTTATGGAGAAGACTCTGGCCACATTCGATCCCTCTGTCTTTGCTTTTGCAGTAAAGTTCAATGCGCTGTGTCCAAGGACAAATGACGGAAGGTCGCGAGATGATTGATCAATAATGAATTCTTCAGTAACTCTGCTGCCTTCATTGCCTGAAACGACTTCGATAGTAGCCGACCTGTCAACGCTATGACTTGTATTTTCAGCCACTGCAATCTTAACTATAGCATTCCCATTCCCTGAAGAGACAGACGGTACAGCCCATTCTTTAGAGCTTGTTACCGTCCAATCACTATTGGAAGCTACTGCAAATGACACTGATGTGGCCTCATTACCGACCGCAACACTTTCAGGAGAAAGCATCAGGATACAGTTCAAGGCGCTTTGAGATATAGTAACAGTAGTCTGAGTTTTATCTCTTCCAACTGTTTTCAAGGTTACAACAGCCTGACGGTCCGAGGTCGAAGAGCAGGCATCCACGACAAGTTCAATGTCTGTAGTACCACGACCTGCACTCCTGGAAGGAATACACCACGAAGCATCGCTTTCCACACTCCATTCAGAGTTGGATGTAACAGTAATTGTCACACTCTGAGCCTGCTGGTCAATACGCACGATCTTCTTTGATACAGAGATCATAGGGGGATCGGCCTCATAGCAACCGGTAAAACTCAAGGTGATACCGAGCAGCATTACAAATACTGCAATGTATCTTTTAATATAATTTAATGTTTTCATCATCTTTGTAATTATTACCATTTTATCCGGTTATTTTTGAACAATTGTTATGGTAGTGATGACACCTGCGTCATTATTCAAAGTAACATAGCCTGTACGTTCCGTTCCATTACTCCATACTGCAAGCATTATCTGGTTTACGCCAGCAGGGATATCGGTCAGGTTATATTTTGCTGTTGACCCTGTCGGCTTATCACTCCAGTCAAATGCCAGCCACGCACACTTACAAGGAGAAAGCGGAATATTGGTATAATAATTAGAATAATCGCTTACACCTGTAAAACCGTATGTCTCTGATGAATAATGAATATTACCGTAATATTCTCCTGTCATAGGAGTTACAATATTGTCAGATGCATCTATCTCATAAAAATGATAACTGCCGCCTGACCATGTAACATTAACATAATCATCCTCAGAAGGGGCATACGCATAAACGTCATTTATGGTATCTGTATTTTTAACAGGTATGGTGATAGCGGCGAATGATTTGTTCTTGTCAAGAGTCAACGTGGCAGTTTCACTGTTCCACTCGCCCGTATCCGGAGTATATACTTCGATAGTATTGTCCGCAGCCACTGTATTTTGCCGTACAGTTATTGTATAAAGTTTTCTAATCCCCGAATCAGTAGTGACCATTATATATATAACTCCTGTTCTTATGGCTCCTGTTGTATTATCGGTCGTTTTTACAGTCAACAGATTAGACTCAAACAATATATCTGTCCCGCTTAGCCACCTATCCGATGAGCAAATCAGAACAGAACAGTCATTACTCAATAAAAAATAGCATGGAATCTTATAACTTCCTCCTTTATAACCGGTAAGAAGAAAATTATTACCTATTATTAATTGAGGATCTGACTGACAGGCCTGAGTAATCTTTATCACTTCTGAAACGCTTTTTCCATTAAGAGTCGATGTCACCGTAACATGCCCAATACGCTCTTGCTGAGTCGTATTCTTCCCAACATAAACAATAATATTTCCGTCGTATAAATAATAAAGTAACCATTCTGAATCAAGCGAAACAGATAGGGATCCATTTACATTCAGAGGTTTGAAAGTGAAGCAACTCCCATTATAACATGCACTCAGCTGTTTGACAGGCATTGTAACAGACGGTCCATCTGCACCTGCCTGATTGACCTTAATACAATGGGTAATTGATTCAGACGCAGCCGTATTGGTAGTTAAAATATATATATATCCGCATCGTGGATCTGTGCCTGTATTTGCATTATAGGTGAATGAAACTATCGGAAGACCTGAAGATAAGTCAATAGGATTTATAAATGTCAGGTCATCTCCTGTTATCAAACTGTATACCGTATATAAAGAGTTATATCCTTCCAGTATGAAATGATAAGTCCCTGAGTCTGCTCCGAGGTTGATCTCATCAACTGAAGGGACCACCGAAAGTTCACCTGTTCCGAGCTGGTTAATGATAACTTTATATGTTTCAGATTCAGTTCCTCCGATCACTTTTAACGTAACATATATTGTAGCAGTCCTTGATTCAGAAGAATAATTAGTATTCAACTTGAATTTAAATCCGCCTGTAACCGCTTCCAATAAAGTCAAATATGACGGACTTGCACCTTCAGGTGTATATGCCGTGATATTTGAAATTTCATAATGTTCATTATAATCCACAGGAACAAAGACCTGATCGTGACTCTGGTAGTCGTATGTAAATTCTCTTCCTGCCGGGAATAAACACTCCGGCTGTCCCACTCCGGACTGTTTGACTGTAATATACGAAATCTGTTTATCTGTACCTCTGGTCGCAACGACTGCCACCTGAGCGATTCTGTCTTTACTTGAAGTATTTGCAGCAGCCGATGTTATGATGAGATATTTACCTCCCATACCATCATTCTGTACCTCAGCAAGCAACCAGTCCGCATCATCAGGAATTATTGTCGCAATATCTGTTTCTTCTTCATCAATGATACGAATCTTGTAAGGATAAAGCCCAATTGCAGTGGATCCCTTTGAGCATCCTTCTGCCGGAACTTCGCTATTATCAAACAACATTGATATCGCAGGTCCTTCAATGCCTGACTGAACGACATTTATCGTATAAAGTATATTGTCATCTCCATTACTTGCAAGCAACACAACAGTACCGGTACGAGTGTAATTTGACATATTCTTTGTGACAGAAATGTTCAAAATATTGCCTGTCCCGGATGTTGCCGTAATCCAGCCTGAAGAACTTACAACACTGAAAGAACTGCCATTAACAGGAAGAGCGGTAAGATTATATGATGATGCCTCATATCCGAAATACAACACATCATTGCTTAGATCTAATCCGGCACTGCCTGTACCAAGTTGCGTAACAGGAATATTAATAATCTGCTCTTCAGCTCCGTTGTCTATGTGGATCGTTATTATTGAAGTTCTTGATTCAGATGACATATTAGTAGAGTTGGCATACACTATTAAATGATCCGGCATTGCTGAAATATCATAACTAAGCCATCCGCTTGATGAGATTTCAACGATGCCAACGTAGTATGAATAAGTTGCAGTTGCATCTACATTTGTCAGTACTACTCTCTTTATGTCGACTGAAGAAGCACTTTGTGCCAGCACAATAGATGAAGGTATGGCGACTAAATTAAGATCATCCATTGCCGCCTGATTTACAACAACGCTTTGATATAAAATATCATCACCATTTGTTACCTTAAATACAATTTCTCCGGTACGAGCCTCAGTAGAAACATTTTGACTGACATTGAAAAGAATACGACTTGGATGACTTGAATTAATAGAAATCCATGAAGGCATACTTTCAATAGAATATTCAGAATTGTTCAATCTTATGTAGCTGACACCTAATGTCTGCTCATCTGATGTAATATTATAGTCATTCATATAGAAATCAAGGCCGGCTGACCCTGTTCCAAGCTGAGTAACTGTAAATGTAGCAGTTATCGTCTCGCCTCCAAATTCTGCGATGACTGTGACTGTTGCCGTTCTATCCTCAACAGCAGTATTTCTGTCTGCATTAATATATACATATTTATTGTCGGTGCTGGCTCTTGTTGCAAGCCATTTGACCTCATCGGCCGTTTCAATCAATGCATAATAAATATTATTCGAGCCTATGAGTCTTACAGCAAAAGGATTGTAAGATACCACCTCTCCCGGCATAGCAGGAGGTGTACCTCTCGCCGGTATGACAACATTGCTTGCCACAGGTTCAATCTCAGGAGACCCGAGACCTTCCTGTTTGACATATATCGTATAATAGGCGCTGTCATCTCCATTGACTGCGAGAATAATTATTTTTCCACTACGCGGCCCGGCAGTGAATATATATTGTGTTCGTACCATAAAGCCATGACTGTATACGGTTTCATCTTTTGTAACGATCAACCAGTCAGGGCTGGATACTATAGAGTACTCCGTGCCGTTTAATTTTTCTACATCAATATTGTATAAAATTCCACCTTTACGGGAGAATGTGTATTCAGTACTGCTGAGCAGCAATGCTGCCGACCCGCTGCCTGACTGTGTCACGGATATTACAATAACCTGTGACTCACCTCCTTTAGTTGCCACTAACGTAATGGTAGCTTTTCTTGAAGCAGAATATGGATTAGCTTCTGCCTTGAAGTTTATATGTCCGTTTCCGGCATCAAGCACAGCAGAAATCCATGAGTCAGAGCTGTACAGATCGACACTTGTCCTGTCATCCACACCGCTGAGGAAGATTCTGTACATGTCACTGTACTCTACCGCATCTTTAGGCAAGGTAATTGATGCCTGCAATGCAGAAACATTCGGAGTCCCGACACCGGCCTGAGTGACAGAAATTGTCTTGAAAACCACCTGATCCGCCGATTTGGCAAATACTACAATTGTCGCCGTTCTTGCATCATAACCTAAATTTTCCACAGCATAAATAAATATGCTTGCTGAAACATCCATTGCCGAGATGTTATTACCGCTCTTTACACTGCACCAATCAGCGCCATCCGATACATAGGCATTATAATAACAACCTTCGACATTACAGAAGAATCCAACTGCAGTCGTATCAGCATCGTATGTAAAACTGACATTCTCCTCAGAAAGAGATGCCGTCATCTCCTGTTCTCCGGACTGAGTCACAGAGATCGGATAGATCAATGTCTCCGAGCCAAGTGTGGCTACAAGGCTGATAACAGCGTTTCTGCTTGAAATAAGTTCATTGCGGGCAACTGTAAATGAAAGTATGTCATTTTTTATGCCCACATTTGAAATCCACCCGGGATAATCCTCAACAACCGCAACTTTAGTCCCTGAAGTAAGAACTGTGAATGCAACATTCACCTTTTGTTCTGCCGCTTCGAGATTACCGCTGTAAGCATTGAGAGTCACAGATGACCTTGACAGCAGAATTTCAGGAGATCCCAGGCCTGCCTGATAAACAAGCACCTGAGCCATAACAGACTCGCCATTCACATCTCCCATTACAGATACTATACTCTGCCGTGCGGAATTAGTATTATTATCTTCAACTGTAATTGTGAGTTTCCCGTCAAGATAAACTGCATTGCACCAGGAGAAGTCGCATGAAGCTGTTATTGCCCCTGTTATATTGGTAATAGACTGAAGAATAACAGTATTCGTACCTTCTGTTTTAGCAAGAGCATCAAATGAAACAGCACTCTGTCCCATAACAAGAGAAGGAAGAGCGCGTGACAGTTGATATACAGTAACTGTTTTAACAATTCTTTCCGAAACATCAGAGCCTGAAATGATTGAAATAACAGCATCGCGAGTTTCTGAATGACTTGTATTTTCAGCGATTTTAACTTTTACCACCGCGTTTCCATTGCCGCTCTTTACTGACGGAACAGCCCATTCAACAGAACTTGACACTGTCCAGTCGGCATTAGAAGCAACTGCAAATGCAACGGACTCGCCATCACATCCTACTGTTACAGCATCCGGAGCAACAAGCAATATGCTGTTCACCGCTCCCTGAATGATCTGAACGGAAGCTGTCGATCCGCTTGCAGTAATATTAATGACTGCTGAACGGTCCTTAACGTCAGCATAATCTTCTATAATCACATCAATATTTGTTGTCCCGCGCCCCGAATTCTTTGAAAGTTTAACCCAGGAAGAATTGCATGAGGCTGACCAGTCAACATTTGACATAATTGTAAGTGAAACACTTTGGGATTCGGCATCCACACGGATAATCTCCTTGGAGACCGAAACCATAGGAGGATCTGACTCGTTGCATCCGGTCATTCCAAGGAAAAGCCCGACCATCATCAGAAATGTCAGGGCGTATCCTTTAAATATATGTAATTGTTTCATTTTCTTCATATTTAGTAATAAACTATTGAGCATCAATTATCATTTTGAATTCCTCAACATCTCTATATTTAATGAATTCAGCCTGATTCAAAGCAGCCGCCTTATATGAACTCTCTTGAGAAACAGCCCTTTTCAAATATTCAAAAGCAGGCTTTGCTTTACCTTCCCTCGCATATCCCAGCGCGGTGATATAATTACATTCTGCATCAGGATAATCAGACATTACGGCTGAAGTAATGCCCTCATCAACCATCCCGTCGCTCAGACAGGCAGCAGCAGGGACTGTACCATAATATGGTTTCAGAAGTTCTGCGGCCTCTTTGTATTTGCCGAGATAGAGCAATGACACTCCTCTGTTGTAATCAGCCATTGGAGCACCTTCAGCTCTGTTGAAATATTCAGCAGCTTTATAGAAATCACCGTTCACGGCATAAAGAACACCTTTATTGTTTGAAATAACGGGGTCAAGATTTTTATTGGAAATCTTTTCCGCATAAATGAGCGCCTTGTCATAATTACCTTCGTCCATATATGCGACCATCACATTATTCGCATTTTTGGAATTTGGGGCTTTATTATATTCCTCAAGGATTCTATCCATATCTGACGCTACATTTTGAACATCATCGCCCAAGACAATATATGAATACTCATTGCTGTTGAAAATGATATCATCAGAATATTTACCATCATAAATCGAATATTTTAATTCAGACTGGCAATTTCTCAGTCCCTGCCACATTTTGTTAATCTCTCCATAATTTGACAACTGTCTGAGTTTACTTTCCCTTACATCCAAAACGGAATTTTCATCGACAATCTTGCGAATCCTGTCAGCATTGGAGAACGAAGGAATCTGTTCTATAAACGGCTCCCAATTTTCAGCGCTCCATGAATAATGTACTATAGAGTCAGGAATATTCAAACTATAAAGATCTTTGTCCATAAAATCTTTGATGCTCTTTGAACGAGCTTCAGCCAACTTTGCATTATGGGCTTCCGGACCATCCGGAGAAGAGGCGGTAAAGACATCAAGAGAACTGATACGACCATTAACGTCAACAATTTCATCCATCAGATTGTGAAGTTCATCATATCCGCTCTTTTTCAGTTCATTCTCCAAAAGTACAGTAGAATTAAGTTTGAAAACAGAATTGCTGCTGAATTTATAATTTTCGCTCTTGTTTATATAGCTCTTGATATAATACGCAACCATTCCATCGGTTGAGAAAAATTCGGTATAATCGAAAATACCGTGAGCGTCAAGTTCGGAAACCGTTTCCCATTTTACATCACCGCAGGCGCAGTAGACAGTCTGTTCCAGAAACAGTACAGCACCCTTCAATTCCTCAGAATAAGGCATTGAATAACGGTATGAAATAGTCATTCCTTCTTTTAAATAATCAGCATCAATCAAATAATCAGGATATTCATATCCGTCAAACTGTTCCCTTCCATCAGTTATGACTCTGTAATTTCTGCCCTTAACGGCTACAGGGGGTAATTCCAGGCGATAATCGCCATTCACAAAAACAGGAACAGCCACGCATCCCTGACGGGATTTGAGCATTTTCGCAGGAACAACCATATCAAAGGCAATCATCACTCTGTCGCAGCATCTTGAAACAACAGGCAATTTGTTTTGAATCTCAGAGGCATCCGCAGGAATAACGGCAATCTTCTTTTGTCTTTCGGCAGAAGCCGGGACAGCAACAGCAATCAGCAGCACTGTCAATAATAATCTTAAAGAATTTTTCATGGCAATACCTCCTATCCTATTATAAGAACGAAACTGATACCGGCCCTTGTCAATCCGAATTTGTCTGAAACGACCGGATCATAATAAATCACATCTCCCTTATAATCATTAAGACGGTCTGTTTTCTCATAATCAAGGTGATTCCAGCCAACACCTACGCTCATTTCAAACCTCCATCTTTTAGAGAGAGGTATAGCATAGCCATAAGAAAGACCGGCGCCATAAAGAGAGCCGTCATAATTATACTTGTTAATTCCGCAATCATATTCTCCGTAATGGCCATGAAGGCCTATGAATGAACGGAAGAATTTACGACAGAACCAATACCTGAGTTCAGGCTGGACAGCCCAGCAACGGCTGCTTTTAGTAGAGTAGAGATTGTCTCTGTCATCCCATTTCCAGGGATTGATCAATCCATCAATGTCAAGAGTAAGTTTCGGCCAGAGGGCAACTTCAATCCCAAGATTGGGAGAAGCGGTAGCCCACTCTGCGAGATTACTCTTGAATGCTATGTTCTGGGCATTTGAAGTAACTGCAAAGCCGAAAGAAAACAGCAGTAACAATAAGAATTTTCTCATAAAAAAAGTATTATGTTAATATAGTATAAGTTTAATCAGTTAAAAATCAGCCCGATTACTGATAATTAATCAAATATAACTTTTTTTTTAAAAAATGCTATAAAAATATTCATTATTTATGTTGAACGATTAAGGATAACTATAATATTGTGAACATATTACATGACAATAGAGGCCGGCTAAAAATTATTTTAGCCGGCCTCTGCCAATATCTAAAGTATAATACTACTTATATTCCTTTATTTTTTCGCTGCCATCAAGTGCGGAAAAACCATTCATTGCAAGCGCAGCCATCTCATCCTCTCCGGGATATACTTTTACCGGTGCAATGAACCTGACTGACTCTGTTATCATATCAACTACCATTTTGCCGTATGCTATACCTCCGGTAAGCAGGATAGCATCAACATCACCTTTCAGAACTGTTGATAACGCTCCAATTTCTTTGGCTACATTATAGGCAAACGCATCTGCAATTAACTTGTAGTGACGGTCACCCTGAGCGACTTTTTTCTCAATATCGGCAAAATTGTTCGTACCGAGATGAGCCACAGTACCTCCTTTCCCATTGATCATCTTATGTATCTCATCAACTGTATAATTACCTGAGAAACAAAGATCAACAAGACTTTTGGCAGGAATGGAGCCAACACGCTCTGGGCTGAAAGGCCCTTCGCCGTTAATAGCATTATTGATATCCACAACCCTTCCATGCAAATGAGCGCCTACCGAAATACCTCCGCCCATGTGCGCTACTATAAGGTTAAGTGTATCATACGGAACACCTTTCTCCGCAGCAAAAATTTTTGCGATAGCCCTCTGATTCAATGCATGAAAAGTGGAAGTTCTCTCGAAAAGAGGATGGCCTGTAACCCTTGCCACATCTGTAAGTTCATCCACAACAGGAGGATCGGTAATAAACGATTTGCAACCCGGGACCAGAGAGGCAATCTTATAAGCCAAAAGGCCTCCAAGGTTTGAAGCATGATCACCTCCAACCGCATTACGAAGATCTTCACGCATTTTTTCATTAACAGTATAAACTCCCGAGACAACAGGTCTTGTCAAGCCTCCTCTGCCCATAATAGCATCCAACTCGGAGATATCGACATTGTTGTCTTTAAGAAAATCTATTATCATCTTCATTCTGAAATCGAGCTGGTCAATCACTTTCTTGAACTGACCGATTTGCTCTGCTGAATGTCTCAGGGTTTCAGAAAAAATCTCTTTCCTATCCTCAAAAAGAGCAATTTTGGTAGAGGTGGAACCTGGATTGATGGCAAGGAGTTTCATACCCTGTTATTTAGCTGACATTGCTGCAAGAGCAATAGAGTTAAGTTTTGTATTGATACTGTCTGCACGGCTTGAAAGAACGCATGGAACTTTAGCGCCCGTAACCATTGCAGCCATTTTAACATCTTTGCATAATTGTGAATTTGTCTTGTAAAAGACATTTGCAGATTCGATGTTAGGAAAAACAAGACAATCTGCATCACCTGCTACAGGACTGACAAGTTTCTTTATTTGAACAGCCTCCTGAGAAAGAGCGACATCGAGTGCCAGAGGGCCGTCTGCGACACAACCTCTGATCTGACCTCTGTCAACCATCTTTGCAAGAAGAGCAGCCTCAACACAGGCAGGCATACCTGAAAGCATCTGTTCCGTAGCAGCGATAAATGCAACCTTTGGTTTTTCAATGCCGAGTGAGTGAGCTGTATTCACAAGATAATTAGTAATAGCCTGTTTCTGCTTCAAATCAGGAGCAGGAATAACCGCCATATCACCAAGGATAATAAATTTGTGATAATTAGGATTTTGAATAACGCTTACGTGGCTAAGAACTGCCTTTGGAGGAAGAAGACCGGTATCCTTGTTCAAAAGAGCTCTCATATATTTATCTGTACTGCAAAGCCCTTTCATCAGAATATCACCTTCTCCTGCATTAATGAGATCCACAGCCTGTGCAATAGCTTTCAGTTCAACCTTATTATCAACAATTTTGAATTTGTCAGGGTTGATTCCTTCTTTCTTGCATACATCAAGGATCATATCCTTATCACCGACAAGAGTACCTTCAACGATACCTTTATCAATAGCAGTGCTGATAGCAGTAACAGTATGGTCATCTACAGCCCATGCGCCTACAATACGTTTTTTTCCTTTTGAACGCAATTGTTCAAATAATTCATCAAAATTTTTAATCATTATTTCGTGTTTTAATATTTATTAATAGCCGTGATAATTATAATTCGCAGTCGGGAACATTTTTCCCCTCCCTGTTGACAATATTCATCGTATCTCTTGCAATTACAAGTTCTTCATTTGTTGTAACCGTAACCACCTTAACCTTTGAACTCTTCTTTGAAAGAACGACATCCTTTCCTCTCACACCGTCATTGGCAGCAGGATCAAACTCAACCCCCATATATTCAAGACCTTCGCATACTTTTTCTCTTGTTGAACAAGAATTTTCACCAATACCTCCGGTAAATACTATCAGATCGACTCCACCCATTGCTGCAGCAAATGCTCCAATATATTTCTTAATATCATAATACAGCATATTCTGAGCAAGCGCTGCTTTCTTATTACCTGATTTGGCGCCATCTTCAATATCTCTGCAATCTGAAGAAAGCTCAGATACACCCAACAGACCGCTCTTCTTATTCAACAGCGTATTCACTTCAGATGCATTCATGTGTTCTTTCTCCTGAATATAAGAAACAACTCCTGAATCTATGTTACCGCAGCGGGTACCCATGATAACTCCCTCGACAGGGGTAAAGCCCATTGAGGTATCAACA
>CAZPLM010000051.1:0-12201 GCA_964587275.1 uncultured Muribaculaceae bacterium
GTTTTTATCATTTCTACCGATATTATGAATAATACTATATATGTGGGTGAAGGTCAAGATCATCCGGGTTTATACAGGAGCGCTCTCTTCATTAGAAAAGATGAGGTTCACTGGATCAGAACCGATCTTGCCATGAATGAGGGAGAAGAACGTGATTATCTTGTAAGGATCCGTTATCGACAGCCTTTGCAAAAGGCAATTATTGTTGCAAGAGAGGAGGGAATTTATATTAACTTTAAATCTCCGCAGCGAGGAGTTACTGCCGGACAGTTTGCGGTCTGGTATGATGATTCTTCCGAAATGATCGGCAGCGGTGTGATTGATAAATAGTTTTTACATGAAAAAATACAGTTATCTATTTCTTTTCTTTATTTCATTATTGACATTTTCCTGCACCAAATCACTTGATGATGATAAGGATAAGGAAGCGGAACTTTCTAATATTGCTGTTGTCAAATCTTTTGGTTTTACGTTGGGAAATAATCCCGATATTGCAAAGACGTCTTACGCATTTTTCGCAGGAAACACATTATATATATCGGTCGCGAATGGTGAGTTGAACAGATTGACAGCTTCAATTACGGCATCTGAAAAGGCTAAAATTTATATAAACGGGGCAGAATGCAGTGATGGTTTGTATTCAGGTGATTTTTCCGGTATTGTACCCGTAAAGATCGTCTCCGAATCAGGCAAAGTGACTAACCAATATGAGGTTTATGCGAAGAAAGGAGACCCTTCTTTCGACGAGAAAATATACTCTTTTATGTATGATTACTCAATTCCAGGTGTATCTGTTTCTGTTATGAGAGGAGAGGACAGCGTTTATTCGTCCGGATATGGATATGCTGTTTTGGAAGGCAAGGTAAAGACAACCCCAAATTCCCTCTTCCGGCTTGGCAGTGTTTCAAAACAATTTACTACCCTTTGCATAATGAAGTTGCTTGAAAGTGGCAAATTGAGTATTGACGATGCCGTATTTGGTGAAGGTAATATTCTCAATAAACAATTTCCCGGTGTTACAGGATCTAAAGCAACCATTACATTGAGAAATTTTCTCCAGCATAACAGCGGTTTTCCTACAAGCCCGGATCCAATGTTTACCTCAAGCATAAGGGATGGGAAGAGTATTGATGATCTTATCAACTATATTCTTGATCTGGAATTGTCAAATATTCCCGGAGCAAAGTATTCATATTATAATATGGGGTTTGGAATATTGGGTCGAGTGGTTGAGGTATTGAGTGGAGAGGATTATGAGAAATTCCTCAAGGAAGAGGTGCTGAAGCCAATGGGAATCACTGATATTCATGTCGGAGGTGGTCAGGATGAGAGACGATCCAATGAGTGTGTGTATTATTCGCAGGAAGGGACAAACGGATACGGTAATCCTATGCGGGTGATTGAGGCTGCGGGAGGCATTATAGCTTCAACGGACCAATTAATGGAAGTCCTGAGGCATATTGATGGAAGGAGTGGGGTCCCGGATACATACAAGTCTTCTACGCTTGACCTGATGTATAATTCCCCTTCAACCAATTACAGCGGATACAGCCTCGGCTGGAGAATCAATCACTCTCTTTACCCTGGAGCGCATTACCATGCAGGCAATCTTGCAGGGACCACTGCCATGTGGGTAGGGGACTGTAATGGTATGAGTGCGGCATTACTTTGTAACTCAAGAAGTTATATTTCTGGATATGATGATGCATATTACTATCTGATGAGTGATATTCTTGAATATTTCAGGAAATGAACGGAGAAAAAAGCGTAATTATAATAGGTGGAGGCGCCTCAGGAATGATGGCTGCCATTAAGGCAGCCGAGTCTGATGTTGAGGTGATACTCATAGAGAAGAACCGGATGTGCGGTAGAAAAATCCTCCTTACGGGTAAGGGCAGGTGTAATATTACCAATACTAAAAACTGGGAGTTTTTTTCTTCTCATCTCTTCCCGAAACCGATGTTTCTTCGCAGCGCTTTTTTTGATTTTTCGAATCTTGAGACGATTGGATTTTTCAATAAGATTGGACTTAGAACGGTTGTAACACAGGGAGAAAGAGTCTTTCCTGAATCAATGAGATCTCAAGATGTGGTCGATATTCTTGTCAGCAAGATGAAAAAGGAAGGGGTGAAGGTGCTGAGCGGACATACAGTCGTATCAATTGACAAATGTGATAATTTACTGTTTGAATGCTCCTGCTCTGTTGAAGGAAGCAATATTGAAAATAAAGTATACGGCAAAGCAGTCATTATTGCTACCGGTGGTTTATCATATCCTGTAACCGGTTCGACTGGTGATGGTTATAAATTTGCTTCGAATTTCGGACACTCTATTGACAGTTGCTTTCCGTCCCTTACAGCCATTACGCCTGAAAATTATGACAGAAGGCTTGAGGGTATCAATCTGGATAATGTATCCCTTTCTTTATTTGTAAATAAAGACCTTATACAGAGTGAGCAGGGTGACCTTTCTTTCACAAATGGGGGAATCGAGGGATCGCTTGGGTTCAGGGTAAGCAGAAAAGCTGTCCATTCATTGCTGAATGGAAATAAAGTTGAAGTTGTAATTGACATCAAACCATCTCTTTCGATAGAGAAGATTGCAGATAGAATAGAGAGGGAATTAAAAGCGCAGGGTTATAACAGAAAATCAATGAATGGTGGCAGACTTCGAGAATATTTGAGAGGATATATGCCTTTGAAACTGATAGATCCATTTATTGAGTCCAATGTCAATCTGTCAATTGATAATTTACCTGAAAGACTCAAGCACTGGAGTTTTAAAATTGCCGGTTATGTTGGATATCAGCGTTCTGTAATAACAGCCGGTGGAATACCGACAACAGAAATTGTTGCAAAAAATATGCGTTCAAAAATAGTTGAAGGGCTGTTTTTTGCAGGAGAAATAATTGATATAGATGGAGATACGGGAGGATATAATCTCCAGATTGCGTTTTCAACAGGCTCTCTTGCCGGAAAGAGTGCTGCTCAATATATATTGAAATAAAAGAGCCTGTCTATACCATCAATGGTCAGGCCGGAGATAATATCCCCATTTTCGACTGAGAAACCTTCGGATAACTCAATAATTACAATATCACCGATTCTGAGCGATACTTTTTCAGTAATCATGCATATTACATCATAAAAGCGGTTAACTTCGGCAGATGTAAATTGTGAAGAAAAACAGATCTTCTCATTACAAAGCAGCTTGAATCCGTTGGCGTTTGACACAGATTCCCCTATTCTTTTTTCCGAAAGGACAGTTGAGTGATCCATTGATGTGCGGACTGATAAAGGAAGGTTCTCATTACTGTCGTTGAGCAGGATACCAAATCCAAACTCATTACAGTAACGATCTGCATATTTACGAACTATTGCCTTTCCCGGTTTTACTATCTTTGTATAAAGGCAGGGGATCGCAGTAAGCGTCTTTACGTTCTCCGGACAATAGTAATCAGCACTCTCTTTTTCAAGCGTAGTATCAGGCCGGAAATAATAGTTCCCGGATAGAAACGATATTACGGCTATGTTCATTTTTTTCTTGTGGAAATGTAGAGCTTTGTTATCACATTCTTTGTGTCAAGAGTGAAGTCACCTTTCATCATCCAGTCATAATAACTCGGCTCTTTTTCAAGAACATCTGAGACAGGAACACCTTTGTGCTTTCCGAAGTTAAAAACAGGTACATCCTTGTCATTCAGGCAAATCCTGCAAGCATAGTCAAGAAATTTGGTTTTTGAAGAAAAATCAGCTAAAAATTTGACGTCGTTCTGAAGTGTGTCAGGATATTGGTCAAGCTGCGCTTCAAGAACTTCATAAGTTGCCATTGTGTCTGCTTCTGCCGAGTGTGCCTTTGTCAAATCTTTATGACAGTAAAACTTATATGCGGCAACGAGAGTGCGCTGTTCCATTTTATGGAAGATGTTCTGAACATCGACAAGATATCTCTTTCTGAAATCGAAATCTATTCCCGCTCTCAAAAACTCTTCAGCAAGGAGAGGAATATCGAATTTAATAGAATTGTATCCTGCAAAATCACAACCTGACATCCAGTTGGACAGAGATTTGGCAATCTGTGAAAATGTAGGACAATCCTTGACGTCTTCATTGCTTATTCCGTGGATCTTTTGTGCTTCAGGGGAGATGGGAATGGTTGGATTCAATCTCTTCGTCTTAATCTCTTCACTTCCGTCAGGCATGATCTTAACGGCGGATATCTCTACTATTCTATCAGTAGCAACATTCAGCCCCGTACTTTCAATGTCAAAAAAAAGTATGGGATTTTTAAGAGAAAGCTGCATGATGTTATGCGTTTAACATTACAGGCATAAGCAGAGCACACAGATCTTCGTTGAGGTCTTTCTCATCAGCCGATACAATCAGTACCGCCCTGCAATTGTCTGCAAGCTCCATACATACGTTCTCAAATGGGAGATTGCTTAATATTTCGGCAAGGAAAGGAGCCTTGAATCCGATCTCAATCTGATCACCGTCATATTGGCAGACAATCTTTTCATGAGCCGAGATGGCGAACCCAACATCTTCTGCTGAAATAATAAGTTCATTTGCGGAGAGTTTGAGCTTGACATGGCTTGATGCCTGATTTGAGCATACTGCAATTCTCTTTACAGAATTGAGAAAATCGACTCTGCCGATAATCATCTTGTTCGGGTTGTTTTTTGGAATGACGGTCCTGTAGGCAGGATAATTACCTTCAATCAAACGGCATACAAGAATGTTGTCATCAAACTCGAAGTAGGCGTTCTTTGCATCAAACTTGATGCTCACTGAATCGTCTGCTTTTGTGAGGAGTTGTTTGAGGATAGAAGCCGGCTTTTTGTGAAGAATGAATGAAGACTTGTGGTCTGCCTCTATCTTATTGACTGTATAACATACAAGTTTGTGAGCATCTGATGCAACCATTGAGATGGAAGTGTTGCTGATATCAAAGAAAATACCATTCATTACAGGTCTTAGCTCCTCTTCTGCAGTTGCATAGACAGTATTGTTTATTCCATTGAGCAAAATATCGGATGTCAGTGTAAGTGAATTGGAATCTTCGCTTAGTTCAGGCAGACGCGGATAATCTTCTACAGTACCACATGGGAGTTTCGATGCTCCGTTAGCCCAGACGATCTCTATCTGTTCAGCCCCATTGGCTTTGACCGTTTTGAATGTCAGCGGCTGGTCCGGAAACTCCTTAAGTGAATCGGTGAGGAGTTTTGCGGGTATGGCGGCTGAACCCTCTTCCATAACCTTATCTGCTTCTATTGTAGTCTTTAATGTGGTTTCACCGTCAGATGCGGTAACAGTAATGGTATTGCCCTTCAATTCGAAGAGGAAGTCATCCAAAATAGCAAGAACTGATTTGCTTGCAATAACTCTCGATACGGATACCAGTCCGTGGAGTAATTCTGAGCTTGATACAATGAATTGCATATCTATTATTTAATTGTTTTACTTATGATTATAATGTACAAATATAATCTTTTTTGGCATATATTTTGAGTTTTAATCATTAAAAAGAGATAAAAAAAGGATGAAACGGAATTTGTTGTTTTTGCTGCTCTGCGTCATTGTATCGGGTGGCATTTCCTATTTAGTGACAGACAGAGTCATAGCAAAAAAAAATGCTGTTGAAAGTTTTGAGAATAAGATTGTGGACAATAACAGAGAAAGTGTCAAAAGGTCTGTCAAGCGAGGTGAGACGGTTACAGGTACCGAGTTTTCCGATGCCGCAGAAGTGGCTGTTTCTACGGTTGTATATGTCAAGACTGTAACAAGGTCAAGAGGAATGTCTTCAACATCCGTTCTTGATATGATTTTCGGCTTTGCAAATACTCCAAAGGATCAGGTCGGTGTCGGATCAGGCGTGATTATCTCTGATAATGGCTACATAGTCACAAATAATCATGTTGTTTCCGGTGCTGATGTAATCAATGTGACATTATATGACAATAAGACATATTCTGCCAGACTTGTCGGAACAGACCAGGCAACAGATATTGCTCTGTTAAAGATTGATGCTGATGATCTTCCTGCAATCGAGATGGGGGACTCAGATGATTTGCGACTTGGAGAGTGGGTGCTGGCGATAGGAAGTCCGTATGATTTAAGGTCAACCATTACAGCCGGTATTGTCAGTGCAAAAGGAAGAGCATTCCCTAATTATGACGGGCAGTACCGTGTTGAGTCATTTATCCAGACCGATGCTGCTGTTAATCCTGGCAACAGCGGAGGGGCGCTTGTGAATACAGATGGACAGCTTGTAGGTATCAATACCTCAATCATTTCATTGACCGGCTCATACGCTGGGTATTCATTTGCTGTCCCGGTAAATATTGTAAAAAAGGTTACAGATGATTTTATCAATTTCGGAGAGGTTAAGAGGGCGGTTCTCGGCATAACGATGACTGACTCTCAGGAGGGTGTCTATATTACTGAAGTAAAGCAGGGAAGCCCGGCTCATAAGGCGGGGATAAAAGCTGGTGACATTATTAAGGAAATCAATCTGCAGGCTGTTCCTACTTCAGCCTCTGTCCAGGAACAGGTGAGCAAGTTGAGACCGGGAGAAAAGGCACTGGTGACGCTTGTCAGAAACGGAGAACAAAAAGAAATTATGGTTTATTTGTAAAATATAACTAAATTTGAAAGTTATTGTATATACATGAGACAATTAAAGATTACAAAGTCAATTACCAATCGAGAGAGCGCTTCTCTCGACAAGTATTTGCAAGAAATTGGTAGAGAAGAACTTATTTCAGTTGAAGACGAAGTTGAATTGGCGCAGAGGATTAAGAAGGGAGATCCGGAAGCCCTCGATAAGCTCACAAGAGCCAATTTGAGATTCGTCGTTTCTGTTGCCAAACAGTATCAGAATCAGGGTTTGAGTCTGCCCGATCTTATCAATGAAGGAAATCTCGGTTTGATAAAAGCCGCTCAGAAGTTTGATGAGACGAGAGGGTTCAAGTTCATTTCTTATGCGGTTTGGTGGATTCGCCAGTCAATCCTGCAAGCTTTGGCGGAACAGTCGAGGATTGTCAGACTTCCATTAAATCAGGTGGGCTCGTTAAATAAGATCAACAAAGCTTTATCGAAATTTGAGCAAGAGCATGAACGTATGCCTTCATCTGAAGAGTTGTCTGATATTCTCAACATTCCACGTGAGAAGATTGCCGATACTTTAAGAGTGTCGGGAAGACATGTGTCAGTAGATGCTCCTTTTGTCGATGGCGAAGATAACAGCCTGCTTGATGTCCTTGTTAATCCGGATTCTCCAAATGCCGATAAAGGCCTGGTGAATGAATCTTTAAACAAGGAGATCGAAAGAGCGTTATCCACGTTGACGGAGAGAGAGCGTGACATTGTAAAGTATTTCTTTGGCATCGGATGTCAGGAAATGACTCTTGAAGAAATCGGAGAGCATTTCGGTCTTACGCGTGAAAGGGTTCGTCAAATTAAGGAGAAAGCGATAAGAAGGCTTCGCCACAGCGCGAGGAGCAAACTTCTGAAGAGTTATCTGGGATAAACTCCTTCTCTCAGTAAAATAAAAGGGGGAATCCTTACGGAAACCCTCTTTTTTAATAGTACACTACTAATAACAATTATTATAACTTATGAAGAAAATATTTATTATGTCGCTCTTGACGCTTGTGCTTTCAGCATGTTCGGAGAACAATCCACTGCTTACGGAATGGAATACTCCTTTTCAGATTCCTCCTTTCGAACAGATCAAGCCGGAACATTATCTGCCTGCCTTTCAGGAGGCAATTAAACAGCATAATGCTGAAATTGATGCTATTATTAATAATCAGGCAGAACCTGATTTTGAGAACACAATTCTTGCCCTTGACAACTCAGGTGAACTGTTGAGTAAGGTCGGTTCGGTATTTTCAGGAGTAAAGTCGATTGCATCCAGTGAAATACTTGAAAACATAGCAACAGAAGTATCTCCAATGCTAAGCAAGCACAGCAGTGAGATAAACATGAATGATGCGCTTTTCAAAAAAGTCAAAGCTGTCTATGATAAAAGGGAATCACTTGGTCTTGACGCAAATCAGATGCGTCTTCTGACTGAAACCTATAAGGAATTTGAAAGAAAGGGAGCAAACCTTCCTGATGATAAAAAGGCTGAATTGAAAGAGTTGAATACAGCTATTTCCGCTCTTCATCTTAAGTTCGGACAAAATATTTTAAAAGAGACGGCTGCATTTACCCTTGTTATTGATAACAAAGATGATCTTGCCGGCCTTTCAGAAGACCAGATTGCGGCAGCAGCTCTAAGGGCAGAAAAGGAAGGACAGAGTGGTAAATGGATATTTGGTCTTGATAATCCGAGCATAATGCCTTTCCTTCAGTCAGCTGACAACAGGGAGCTGAGAATCAAAATATTTGATGCATATCTTAACAGATGTAACAACAATAATGAAAATGACAATAAAGAAGTTATTAAGAGTATCATCAGCAATAAACTGAAGGTTGCCCAAATTTTCGGTTATGATAATTATGCTCAATATGTTCTTGCAGACAGGATGGCAAAGACGCCTGAAGCAGTTTATGATCTGATCGGACAGATCTTCAAACCTGCGCTGAATGTTGCAAAAGAAGAACTTAAAGATATTGAAACTTATGCAAAGAGAGATGGTATCACTGAAATTGTACCTGCAGACTGGAGATATTACGCTGAAAAGGTTAAAAAAGAGAGGTACAATGTTTCAGAAGATGAAATCAGACCATATTTCAAGATTGATAATGTACGGGACGGAATATTCTATGTTGCAAACAAGATTTACGGCATTACTTTTACAAAGCTTGAAGATGTACCAGTTCCAAATTCCGAGGCCGTAGCCTTTGAGTGTAAAGATGCTGACGGTTCAAGTCTTGGCATACTCTTTATGGATATGTTTGCACGACCGGGTGAAAAACGAGGCGGTGCATGGTGTGGCGGATACAGGGATGTAAAATATGTTGATGGCAAGAGGGTCGGCCCTCTTGTAACAATTGTCGGCAATTTTACCAGACCTACCGGAGAAAAACCTGCGCTTCTCTCTCCTGATGAGGTTGAAACTTATTTTCATGAATTCGGACATGCGCTCGCTTCATTACTTTCAATGGTTAAGTACAGCGGACTTGACTTCTTCGTCCGCGATTTCGTAGAGCTTCCTTCACAGATAAATGAACATTGGGCATTTGAACCGGAAGTCCTCAAGGTATATGCAAAACATTATCAGACAGGCGAGACCATTCCAATGGAACTTGTTGAAAAGATTGACAAATCAGGTAAGTACGGACAGGGTTTTGCTACAACCGAACTTCTTGCAGCATCACTTCTTGATATGGATTATCATGTTCTTACAGATGTCCCTGCTGATTTTGATGTTCTAAAGTTTGAAAAAGAATCTATGGACAAGATCGGTCTTATCTCTCAGATTCCTCCAAGATACAGAGCAACCTATTTCAACCATACATTTGCAGGAGGCTATACAGCCGGTTATTATAGCTATACTTGGGCTGAAGTCCTTGATTGTGACGCATACCAGGCATTCAAAGAAACCGGTGATATTTTCAATAAAGAGGTTGCAACAAAATTCCGCAAAGAGATTCTTGAGCGTGGCGATGAGGAAGATGCAATGAATCTGTTCCTGAACTTCCGTGGCAGAATGCCTTCAATTGACGCATTACTTGAAAAAAGAGGCTTAAAATAATAAATTGTGGAAGGTTTCTGGACATCATTGGGAAATGGTATAACCGCAGTGAGTGATTTCATCTGCGGTTACCCTTTATTCATCCTCCTGATTGGAGGCGGACTGTTTTTTTTGATCTATAGTGGATTTGTTCCGTTACGCTATTATGGGCGTGCGATAAAGGCTTTAAGAGTAAAGGACAACAAGGCCGAAGGACAGATCAGTTCTTTTGAAGCTTTGACAAGCGCTATTGCAGCTACTGTCGGAATGGGTAATATTGCCGGTGTGGCAATCGCCTTATCGATAGGTGGCCCCGGTGCTATATTCTGGATGTGGGTGAGTGCTATTGTAGGAATGGCAACAAAGTTCTTCGAAGGCACACTTGCGGTTATGTATAAAGGGAAAGATTCTGCAGGAGAAGTGCAGGGCGGCCCTATGTATATGATGACCACAGGACTGGGCAGCAAATGGAAACCGATGGCTGTCTTTTTCTCTGTGTTCGGCCTGATAGGAACTCTTTGTATTATGCAGGCTAATCAGCTTACTGAGGCTATTACTACAGTGTTCGTGACTCCGGAGAATAACACTCTGATGCTAAGATTCATTATAGGTATTGCAATCTGTATAGTGGTTTCATCCGTTATCCTCGGAGGTATTAAACGTATTTCCAAAGTAGCCACCAAAATAGTTCCGCTTATGGTCGGATTGTATTTCCTGCTTGTATTTTACATTATGATGACCCATTTGAGTGCGATACCAGGTGTTTTCAGAGACATATTTATTGGCGCATTTACCGTAAAAGCCGGAATAGGCGGCGGGATTGGAGGATTATTGATGATTGCGCTGACAGGAGTAAGACGTGCCGCACTTGTAAATGAGGCAGGTGTGGGAACCGCATCAATGATGCACGGAGCATCAAAAAATAATGAACCTGTACGTGAGGGACTTGTAGCAATGTTGGGACCTTCTATAGATTCAGGACTTGTATGTACCCTGACTGCTATTGCAATATTGATTCAGAAACAACTTATTCCGACAGGAGGAATGAGTTCGGTAAAAGGTCTCCAGGTCGCCTTGAATACATTTGATGCTTCGATACCGGGAATCGGCAGGTATCTGTTGCTCTTCATAGTTTTTATTTTTGCATTCTCTACCATGTTCTCATACTCATATTACGGTCAAAAATGCACCGGATATCTGTTTGGAGCAAAGAACGCAAAGTATTACAATTTATTCTTTCTTGCAATGCTGATAGTCTCTGCAATGATTCCTCTGAAAGCTGCCGTAGGTCTGATTGATACCGCATACGCTCTTATGGCATTCCCAACGATGTTGACACTGTTGCTTCTTTCACCTAAGGCAAAGGAACAGATGAAAATATATTTTGCTAAAACTAAAAAGGTCAAAAAATGAATCCTAACGATTTTATTGCCTCAAAAGTTTCTGAAGGCATTAAAGCTCTATATAATGTTGATTTGGAAAAGGGGAAGATCCAGCTTCAGACCACAAGAAAAGAATTTGAGGGCGACATAACATTGGTCGTATTTCCATTGCTTGGAATCAGTCATAAATCTCCCGACGCTACTGCCGGTGAAATAGGTAAATGGCTTGAGGACAATACGAAAGAGATTGCTACCTGTAATGTAATTAAAGGATTTCTGAATATTAAACTCTCCTCAAAGTTCTGGGGTGAACTTTTCAGGGAAATGTCAGAAACAAATGATTATGGTCAGCATTCACCTAACGGCAAGACGGTTATGGTCGAATTCTCTTCACCTAATACTAATAAACCTCTCCATCTTGGCCATATCAGGAATAATCTTCTCGGATGGTCTGTTTCAAGGCTTCTTGAAGCTGACGGTAACAGGGTTATAAAGGTTAATCTTGTAAATGACAGAGGCATTCACATCTGCAAGTCAATGCTTGCATGGCTGAAAAAAGGTAACGGCATCACTCCTCAATCTTCCGGCAAAAAAGGAGATCATCTGGTCGGGGATTTTTATGTTGAATTCAACAATATGCTGACCGAAGAGGTAAATGCTATTATGGAACGCGACCATGTCGATAAAGATGAGGCCGAAAAGCGTTCTACCTGTCTTAAAGAAGCTCAGGAAATGCTCTTCAAATGGGAGCAGGGTGACAAGGATGTCAAGGCTCTGTGGGAAAAGATGAATGGCTGGGTATATGATGGATTTGCTGTAACATATAAAAATCTCGGGATCAAATTCGACAGGATTTATTATGAGTCACAGACCTATCTTCTCGGTAAAAAGCTTGTTGCTGAAGGTTTGAAGAAGGGGGTATTTGAAAAACACGAGGATGGATCAGTCTGGTGCGATCTTACCTCTGATGGCCTTGACCAAAAATTGCTTTTGCGCTCAGATGGAACATCTGTTTATATGACACAGGATCTTGGCACTGCTGAAAGTCGTTTTTCCGAGTATAAATTGGATAAAATGATTTATGTTGTTGGAAATGAGCAAAATTACCATTTTCAGGTACTGAAGGCTGTTCTT
>CAZPLM010000052.1:0-2090 GCA_964587275.1 uncultured Muribaculaceae bacterium
TCCTGAAAAGAAAATATCCCCCTGAAAAATCAGGAGGATATTTGCGGTGCGGACGGGACTCGAACCCGTGACCCCGTGCGTGACAGGCACGTATTCTAACCAAACTGAACTACCGCACCAAGTTTGATTTCCTTAACGGGAGTGCAAATATAGATAATAATTTTTACTATCCAAAAATTATTCTTGATTTTTGAAGAAACTGAAGTGAACATTTCCATACTTCCTTTCCTTGATAAAATGCGGCGCAGAATTAAATGAAACGGCGGAAGGATGTTCAAGAATAAACGTTCCGTTCTCTGCCAATATCTTTGCGCCGAACACCTTCTCAGGCAACTGAGCCAATCCGTCAATGGAGTATGGAGGATCCGCAAATATTATATCAAACGACTTATGGCAAATGCCCAAAAAGTCGAACACATTATGACGGACCACCTGCATTCCTGAAATTCCAAGAGAGGAGACATTGTTCTTTATTGCGGCAGCATTTGCAGGATTCATTTCAACTGAAACAATATCGTGGCAGCCTCGCGATGCAAATTCAAATGAGATGCTGCCTGTTCCTGAAAAGAGGTCGAGAAATGAAACCGAATCAAAATCCACGTCATTTGAAAGGATATTGAAAAGTCCCTCTTTTGCAAAGTCAGTGGTTGGCCTTGCCTCATATTTGGCAGGAAGAGCAATCATCCTTCCTTTCAATGTTCCACCTGCTATTCTCATGACAGAGACTCCTTCAATACTGATACTGACTCCACCCCTTTGAAATATCTGAAAAGCGCCGCCCTCTGCTCATATTCTATATTTCCTGCAAAATACACCACAGTCACCTCAGGATTGACCTGGAATTCTTTTAACGCGGCAAAAATAAAATATTCTGCTGTTACAAAATCATCAGCAGGATAGGAATTGGCAAGAAGAAGACGGTCGCCCTCTGCCATTGCAATGTGAACCGCCCCATCTTCTATTCTGAAAACCACCTTATTATGCTCACCTATCCTTGTCAGCATTTTAATCATTTCATATATCAGAGGTGTTCGATCAACTTCAGGACAGGGACAGGCATAAACAAGAACTGCCCCATATTCGGGCAGTTCGATGTGTCTGACTGAATCGCTTTCGCCTATCTGTACCACTTGCGATAACAGCCTGTATGAATCCTCTTCAACAAAAAATGAAGCGGGTACTAAAGTATATGCATCCACTACTCCCAGTTACCTGCGTTATTGTTAGGATTGGTAACGCTGCCGACCTGAAGACCAGGATAACGGCTCATGCTCTCCTGTTCGGCATTAAGGTTGACAATTGACTGGTGATCCATCCCTTTAAGAAGTGAGTTGTAAGGCACGCAAGCCTCAAAAAGAGGAACGTTCACGCCTGATACAGACTTGATCACAGCCTTCATAATGACTGTGTCATTATCAGAGAATGGAATATACCTCAGAGCCTCAGCTCTAAAATCACTTCTGTTGGTAAAAAGGGTATCCTTTACAGGAATTTCAACACTTTCACGTCTTACCAGTTTTCTTGCTACGGCCAGAGAGTCATCCATTGAACCGATCTGCTTGATAATGGTCATTTTACCATTATTATAGAAATCAATCAGACTGTCCATGGTAGGTGCAAATCTTGAATAGACATTCTTGTAGGCAACCTGCAAAGTACGGATATCTTTAAGATTTGTAATCGCAACAGCTTTTCTTGCTGCTACTTCCTTATTAAACTTAACCGGCTGATTAATACTTCTGACAACCAAATATGCCAAACCAATAATAATAAGCGGGAGAATCAGGTAAGTGAGTAATTTTTTCATATTATGTTAGTTTTATTATCATTATGCGTCAGGAGTAGATAGCGCCCACTCCATTGACCTACAAAATTAAAATAAATATTTAGTAATTCCAATATGTTTTTAAATTTGCACATTAAATAAAAAAATAGTGAGCGGTCATCTTCAATCAAATAGATTAGCTGAGCTGATAGAGGATTGTAAAGTCATCCTGATCATAGGCCATTTCAATCCGGACGGTGATTCAATCGGCTCCATTACAGGTATGTACCATTATCTCAGAGCACGCGGCAAGATAACTGGAATG
>CAZPLM010000052.1:2100-8879 GCA_964587275.1 uncultured Muribaculaceae bacterium
TTGAAATTTCTGGATCCTGAATCTGAGCCTGTATTGATATATGAAAGTGATTCAATCTCCTGCAAGCGACTTATCGAAGATGCGGATCTGATCCTGTGCCTTGACTTCAATAAATTGGAAAGAACAGAGTGGATGAGTGATGATATTAATAGAAGTCACGCAAAAAAAGTTCTGATCGACCACCATCCAAATCCCGACAGCAGCTGTTTTGATCTGGTCATTTCCGATGTCAACATTTCTTCAACTTGTGAGTTGATATATAGATCATTAATGCAAATGCCGGATATCAATGGAGATGTCAGAAATCTTTCCATTGACTGCGCCATCTCACTGTATACCGGAATAATGACTGATACGAACAATTTTAATAATTCCGTTTTTCCTTCCACTTTTCAGATAGCCGGTGACCTTTTGAAAAGAGGTGTTGATAAAAATCATCTGCAGGAAGAGGTTTTTTGTTCCTATTCAGAAGAACGAATGAGACTTATGGGACTTTTGCTCGAGAAAAGGATGATTGTGATAAAAGAATTTGGAGTTGCATACATTCTTCTAAGCGATGAAGATAAAAATGCTCACAATTTCGCCACTGGTGATTCAGAGGGGTTTGTCAACCTTCCTCTCTCCATCAAAGGCATAAAAATGACAGCACTATTTTCTGACAGCAAGGGGTTTGTAAGAGTTTCTCTCAGATCAAAGGGTGACACTGACGTCAATCTTTTTTCCCAACGTTACTGCAATGGAGGAGGCCATAAAAATGCATCCGGCGGACGGCTTTTTATGCCGCTTTCAGAAGTCCCGGATTACTTTGAAAATGCAATAAAAAAATATTTCTCTGAAAAATAGGCATATCTTTTGCAAAACCATTTAAAGTTATGATAAAAAAGATTCTTTTCATCCTTCCGGCAATTGCCATTCTGTCTTCCTGCATTGAAGACAGTAATGCGGAAACTGCCACAAAACAGGAGGAGACGATTGATTCTTTTTTAACAACACGTTATGCAGATTCAACCGTTGTCAACAATAAGGGTGTAAACAGAATTATTCTGCTGGCCGGAGATGGGGATATTGCCGAAGTCGGAGACAGTGTTGCCTTTGATTATACAGGTTACATCTTTTCAAGCGGTTTGGGAGAGCAGTTTACAACAGGTAGCAGCTCCGCAAGGTTAGGCAGAGGAGAGTTGATAAAAGGGTTGGAATACGGACTGGAGGGGATGAAAAAAGGAGAAAACTCATACGTCCTGTTCTCAACAAGATATGGTTTCTATGATGAACCGACAGGTACCGTTCCTACATTATCGCCGCTTATTTACGATTTGACATTAACAAAAGTTATAAAGAACAACTAATTCAATATGAAGTTTTTTAGAATCACATTATTCGCTTTGACAGCCATTATCGGACTTTCATCCTGTTCAAAAGACCTTTCTGAAAGTGATAATGTCGTCCAAAAAAGAATTCGAGACGCATGGATCAGGGTAAATCACCCGAATGCCAAATCCACCGAATCAGGTATCTATTATCTTGATGAAACGCCCGGTTACGGAGAAGCGGTAACAGACTGTACATACGTATTTGTAAATTATACAATTCAGACGCTCGACGGCACATATTCCACCACTACCACAAAGGAAATGGCTCAGAGGCTCGGTTCTTATTCAGATACGACATATTATGCGCCTAAGATCTGGACAACAGGTGTTTACACTTTATATGACGGTGTGGAAGAGGTCCTTAAGCAAATGAAGCTTGGTGGGAAAATAACTGCTGTCATGCCTCCGGAACTAACGCTCGTCACATATCCTGCCAATTACTCTTCTTATTATTCATCAAATTCCCAGGCATATTCAGTCAATACTATCTACAATATTGAAATAGTGAATATGACAAAAGACATTGGAGCATATCAAATTGCCAGACTTGAGGATTACTCTGACAAATATTATGAAGGATTGGATTCTCTCTCTGAAGGCTTTTACTTTACCAAAATAAAGGAACTTGCTGATGCCGACACTCTCGTCGAAGACAGCTCCTATAATGTATGGTATATAGGAAGACTGCTCGATGGATTTGTATTTGACACCAATATTGAAGACACGGCAAAAAAATATCACCGCTACAACTCCTCTACAGACTATGATGCCATTGAAATCACATACCACGATGACCTTAGTACATTTGTAGATGAGAATTCGCTTGTGGAGGGTTTTAGCAAGGCAATACTCAACATGAAAGAGGGTGAAAAGGCAATAACCTTCTTCTGGTCTGATCTTGGATACGGATCAAGCGGAAGCGGAACATCTATTCCGGCATACGAACCGCTTGTATTTGAAATATATATCGAACCCTCAGAGTAATCTGTGATTATGCTTTGAGTTTCTTATACTTGAATCTTTTAGGCGCCGAATCTCCGAGACGGCGCTTTTTATTTTCCTCATATTCAGAATAGGATCCTTCAAAGAAATAGACCATTGAATCCCCCTCAAATGCCAGGATATGGGTTGCAATTCTATCCAGAAACCACCTGTCATGCGAAATAACCACGGCACATCCGGCAAAGTTCTCAAGACCTTCCTCAAGAGCCCTGATTGTATTGACATCCACATCATTGGTCGGCTCATCGAGCAGCAGGACATTGGCTTCCTCCTTTAATGTCAGAGCAAGGTGGAGCCTGTTTCTCTCACCTCCCGAAAGGACGCCGCAGAGTTTTTCCTGGTCAGCCCCCGAAAAATTAAATCTGGAAACATAAGCTCTTGCATTGATCTCACGATTTCCAAGTTTGACAAAGTCAGAATTATCCGTTATCGTCTCATATACTGTCTTGTCAGGATCTATCTTCTTATGCTGCTGATCTATATATGCAAGTTTAACTGTTTCGCCAACTGTAAATTCTCCTGAATCCGGTTTTTCAATGCCCATAATTAGACGGAAAAGAGTAGTCTTACCTGCGCCGTTAGGTCCTATAACACCGACAATGCCTGCCGGCGGCAATTTAAATGTCAGATTTTCAAAAAGCAGCTTATCTCCATAAGCCTTGCTGACATTATTACATTCAATGACCTTATTGCCCAGCCTCGGTCCATTTGGAATAAATATTTCAAGCCTCTCTTCTTTCTGCTTTCCATCCTCACTGAGCATCTTCTCGTATGCTCCCAGACGAGCCTTGGATTTTGCCTGCCTGGCCTTTGGCGCCATACGAACCCATTCCAACTCACGTTCGAGTGTCTTTCGTCTTTTGCTCTCCTGTTTTTCTTCCATGGCAAGGCGTTGTGTCTTCTGGTCAAGCCATGAAGAATAGTTTCCTTTCCACGGAATACCCTCCCCTCTGTCAAGCTCGAGAATCCATTGAGCCACATCATCAAGGAAATATCTGTCATGGGTAACTGCAATTACAGTACCCTTATACTGCTGCAAATGCGCCTCAAGCCATTGAATACTCTCAGTATCAAGGTGGTTTGTAGGCTCATCAAGAAGCAGCACATCAGGTTCTTTCAGAAGAATACGGCAGAGAGCCACCCTCCTTCTCTCGCCACCACTGAGATTTGCGACAATTGCATCAGGATCCGGACACTGCAACGCATCCATTGCCCTTTCCAACTTGGAATCTATATCCCATCCGCCGATATGATCTATTTTATCAGTCAATTCACCCTGCCTTTCTATAAGTTTGTTCATCTGATTATCATCCATCGGCTCCGCAAACTTCAGGTTCACCTCTTCATACTCCTTCAGCAGGTCAATAACTTCCTGCACTCCCTCCTGAACTACCTCTTTGACTGTTTTTTTATTATCAAGATCAGGCTCCTGTTCAAGATATCCGACTGTATACCCCGGCGCCCAAACAACTTCTCCATTAAATGACTTCTCTACACCTGCAATTATTTTCAGCAATGTGGATTTGCCCGATCCATTCAAACCGATGATCCCGATCTTTGCGCCATAAAAGAATGAAAGGTAGATGTCTTTAAGAATAACCTTGTTATTGTGAGGCAATACTTTGCCGACACCGTTCATTGAAAAAATAATCTTCTCGTCCATTTGTTATTTTATTTTATTTAAAATGTCAATAATACAATCCACTGTCCCCTCTATCCCGAACCTGGAAGAATTGAGGCAAACATCATAACCGCTTGAATCGCCCCATTTTTTAAAGGTAAAATAGTTATAATATTCCGCTCTTTTGATATCCCCCTGTTCGATTTTTTTTCTAGCCGAAGCTTCGGGAACATTATCGCGCAACATAACCCTTTTTACTCTGTCCTCCAAATCTCCTGTAATAAAAACACTAAGTAACTGTTCACGATCTCTCAGCACATAATCTGCGCATCGTCCTACAAAAATAGCAGAGCCACTATCTGCGATCTTGCTGATAATCCTGCTCTGAACATTAAACAGACTCTCTTCGGAAGTAGCAGTCGCATCAGGATTGATAAAAGATGGATACATAGACGATTTAATCCCAATTAAAAAGCCGAAACGTCCACCTTTGCTCTTTTCATCATTGGCTTGAAACAACTCAGGACAGAGTCCACTCTCTTTTGCGGCAATATAGAGCAGTTCCCTGTCATACATTATTATTCCTGTCTTTTCGGAAAGGATACGCGCGACATCAAGTCCACCGCTCCCCAGCTGTCTTCCTATTGTTATAACCGTATTTGCTTTCATTTATATTAAATAATATTTTCTTCAGTCCGGATCTCCTTTGATTTAAAATCACTTATCAGTCTCCTGATAAATATGAAAGCCACAACAGCTGAAATGATATCTGCCACCGGCATACTCCACCATACCCCATCAAGCTGGAAATAGTGAGGCAGAATAGCCAAAAGGGGCAAAAGGAATAACAGTTGTCTTGTAAGTGAGAGGAAAATAGCCTTTTTTGCCATTCCCAGACTTTGAAAGAAATTAGTCACCACTATCTGATATCCCACTACCGGGAATGCAGCAAAAAATATCCGCATTGCCCTGGCGGCAATTGCTTTGAGCTGCACATCATTTGTAAAAAGAGAAACTGCTTCATCAGGGAAAAGCATTGCAACCACAAAGCCCAATGTGGAGACAAGTGTAGAGCAGATGATTGTTTTGTCGAGCACCTCTCTTACCCTTGCGAACTGCTTTGCTCCAAAGTTATATCCGGCAATAGGCTGCATTCCCTGTGTGAAGCCCATATTAATCATTACGAAAAGAAAGCCAACTCTGTTTACTATTCCATACGCTCCTATCGCCATATCTCCACCATATTTTGCAAGCTGGTTATTGATAAAAATCACCACAAAACAAGAGGCAATATTCATCAGAAAAGGAGCCATTCCAATCTCAAGAGATCTTCCGGCGATTTTTCTGTCGAATTTGAAAATACTCTTTGAGAAGTGGAGCAATTCATTCTTTCCGGAAAAGATAACAAGCAGCCATACCAGTGATATAAATTGGGAAATGACTGTAGCCACAGCTGCACCCTGAATTCCCATATTGAGGACAAAAATGAAAATCGGGTCAAGAACAGTATTAATTATAACTGTAAAAATCGTAGCATACATTGCTCTCTGCGGATGTCCTGATGCCCTCATTACACCATTAAGGCCGAAATATAGATGGGTAATAACATTTCCGTACAGGATGATTTGCATATAATCCCTCGCGTAAATGATGGTATCCGCACTCGCTCCGAAAAAATACAGTATAGGGTCCAGAAAAATCAAGGCTATAACCATGAATATCAGACCTATGGCAATATTTAGCATCACCACATTTCCCAACACTCTGTTTGCCAAAGCGTAGTTTTTCTGTCCAAGCAATACTGAAATAAGTGTTGCCGCTCCGACTCCGACCAGAGTACCGAATGCTGTTGAAAGATTCATTAACGGGAATGTGACAGCCAGACCGGAAATCGCGAGAGGCCCCACTCCCTGCCCAATGAAAATACTGTCCACCATATTGTACAATGAAGAGGCCGTCATTGCAATAATAGCAGGCAAAGCAAACTGTTTGAGCAACTTGCCAACCTTTTCAGTACCTAATGTCGTTGGAATCATGGCGCAAAGATAGCAAAAACAATTTTGATGTTTTTTTTACATTACTTATTTTTGTTATATGATTACATTCATAGCATCAGTGACCGCCCTTATTTTGGGCTACATCTTTTACGGAAAATTCGTTGAAAGATTTTTCGGCGCCTCACAGGAGATCAAAACTCCTGTTCAAACTCATAGTGACGGGGTAGATTTCAAGGAAATAAAGCCCTGGAGAGCGTTTATCATCCAATTCCTCAATATTGCCGGACTCGGGCCTATTTTCGGAGCCATACTCGGTGCCGCATACGGACCTGTTTCATATATCTGGATTGTCCTCGGATGTATCTTTATGGGGGCCGTTCACGACTACTTCAGCGGGATGCTTTCCATCAGAAATGATGGAATAAGTTTGCCTATGATCATAGGCAAATATCTTGGAAACGGTATGAAGTCCGTAATGATCGTTTTAACTTTTATCCTTTTACTTGGAGTAGGAATATCATTTGTAACAGGTCCTTCAGACTTACTGCACGTGCTGACAGGCTGGAACAAGAATTTATGGCTATATATAATTTTTGCATACTACCTGATCGCCACTCTTCTGCCTATCGATAAAATTATCGGAAATATCTACCCGTTTTTCGGAGCATTGTTGATTGGAAAAATTGGACTTGTATATTTTTGGGGTTATATAGGAACAAGCATTGTAGAAAGTTTTAAAGAACCTATTGTGCTTGTAAAAGTAGGTGTCATAGTATTAGCAACATACAT
>CAZPLM010000052.1:8889-11998 GCA_964587275.1 uncultured Muribaculaceae bacterium
TTTAATGGAAACGTTCATTTAGTTGAACTGAGTAGAGGTACATTCCGAAATTTCCACGATATGCCGGCATCGAATATTCTGGTCCCAATGCTATTCATTGTTATTTCCTGCGGAGCTATTTCAGGCTTCCACGCCACTCAATCTCCGCTTATGGCTCGCTGCCTAACAAATGAAAAGTACGGAAGGCCGGTTTTTTATGGTGCAATGATTGCAGAGGGGATTGTCGCTCTTATTTGGGCCACAGCAGCTATGGCTATTTTCAACGGGCCGGGAGGTCTTAACGAAGCAGCTGCATCAGGAATGACACCTACAATAATCGTAGATAAAATATGCAACTCCTGGCTCGGTAAATTCGGCGGTCTGCTTGCAATAATAGGAGTGATCGTCTGCCCGATCACCTCAGGTGACACAGCTTTCAGGAGCATGCGACTCATCTTTGCTGACGGACTGAAGATCAATCAAAAGCCGATCTTAAACAGATTTGCAATTGCAATTCCTTTCTTTATCATAGCTTATCTCGGTTGCCAGTTTGATTTCTCTACCGTATGGAAATACGTAGGCATCGGCAATCAGACAATTGCCACAATCTCACTTTGGGCATTTTCAGAATACCTCAGATCTAAAGGAAAATGTCATCTGCCCCTCTCTGTCCCTGCTACTTTTCTGACGTTCGTATGTGTCAGTTATTTTATGATAGCTCCTCATATTGCAGGAGGCCTTGCTCTGGACAGCAGACTGAGTTATATTGTCGGAACTGTTGCAGCCCTGGGAGTTTTCATCTTTTTCCTCTGCAAAAAAAGAGGATGACCCTTTTTTGGCCATCCTCTCTTATATAAACTAAACAGGATTTATCAATTATTTTGAGTTACGGTGATTGTCCTGATGACACCGTTACCTGCATTAATAATAATATATCCCTTTCTTGGAACAGACTTGTAATTTTTCCACGCGGCAACTTTCAGGACATTCTCGCCTGCAGTCATACTGACTGCATTATCCCATGTCCATCCATAATATTCATATAAATCCTTGTAATTTCCTTCTGAGGCATCCTCCCATTTCTTATAAAAGTAATCATTTGCAACAGGATTAATAGTTGCATTGAATCCTAACCATGTATAGAAATTCTCAATATTTTCGAAGTCATCGGAGGTGTCATTACAATTCACTGAATATTGATAATATGAATTAAAATTCCAATTTCCACCAGACTTAGATACATTATAGCCTAAATAGTAATAATCACCACAGAAAGAGGAATTATCATCCGTTACCCAATAATTGACCCTTCCTGCTGTACGATATGGAATAGGATTATTTTCGGCCTGTCCTGTAAAAGTCTCTGTACTGTGTTCTCCATAGATATATCTGTCATACGTTATTGAATAGTCGCTAAAAACAGGAGAAACCGTTGTCACAGTAATCGCATTATTGGACCTTACCTTGATATCAATTGACTTGAATTGCATATTATCAAGGGCCAGATTCAATGAAGACTCATCCCATATTCCATTATCAGGCGTATATACCTGTAAGGAAGTTACAGTCGGCTCAGAAAGCTGTACGACAGTAATAGGTGTGACACATGGCTTGCCTATTGAATTGATTGCTGTCAGATAAATGACTGCACTTCGAATTTCTCCGGTATTATTGGTACGAGGATAAATTGTTATGTATCCGTAATATTTATTCAATGAAACAAGGAGCCAGTCGCTGTCTGTTGAACTGACTTGCTCATCAGAACTATTGTTCGAGATATACGGGATATTAACGGCGTTAGTTATATCATATTCATCAGATCCGAATACAAGGCTGCTTACAGGTAAAGATAACACCGCGTCGCTTGCAGCAGGCTGAGTTACTCTGATATTTACAAATGCATCCGTTCCATTAACAGCATTGTGAGCATATACAGTCACAACTAACGAGCGCTCTTGACCGGTATAATTGGCTTCACACTCTTTAAATGTAATAAACCCGGTATTGTTTGTTTCTGAAACTGAAGTTTCGTAATACATTTCCCAGCCATCTTCAATATATCTTAAAGAGAGATCACCATTGATATTTGTCAGGGCCACATTATAAGGAGACTCTTCATCCTCTGTGTAAGAAAATCCTTCTGCCGGCAACACGATTTCCTGACAAGGAGCCGTAATACTTGCAGATTCTGTCCCTGCCTGAGTAACTAATAATGTAATATCCTGGTACTGATTACCGAGCTTGAATGTAAAGACTACTGCTGCTGTCCTCGCCTTTGCTGAAGTATTGGCATTAGCGGAAATTTTAAGTGAAAATACACCTGTCAGTGTAGTGCAGGAAACATGAACCCATTCAGGAGCTGAATAACCAATATATGCTGCCCCGTCAGGATTATTAATATAATACCATACTTGGGCCCCTGTATTGGCAAGTGATATCTCCGTAGAAGGTGATTTCAGGTCAAGTGTCCCAACACCATTCTGCGTAATTTTGATATTATAATAGGTAATATCTTCACAGTCATTCTTATATGCGGCAATAACCACATATCCGCTCCTGCTTTCTGTTGATGGATTATCAAGGAGTCCCACCCGGATATCATTTTCAGAAAAGACTGATGTATAGTCTGATAAGGTTTGCGAACTTGGATATTGTATTTGGAAATAAGATGCATTCCTGTAATATCCATTATCTAACGGAGTTGAATAAACTCTTCCCTCAAGCATCGACATCCAGTCGGGCATAGATTTTACCACAAAATAGTCAGCATTGTCCAAATCTGCTACGCAAATGTCATAGAAGTTTGAAGTTGCGCGATTCAGGGCGGTATATGTCGTCCCATTATGTGAAAATGTATAATCGTTCTTCAATATTACAAGAGAAGGTGAATTCGTTCCTGACTGGGTAACTTCGATATAAAAGATCTGATTTTGCTCCCCTTTCCTGGAAAGTATCGCCACTTTGCATGTACGGGATGAAGAAGAAGAATTGTCACCTGCAGAGAGAACAACCTTTGAACCGTTTATTGACGCAGAAAGCCAGTCTTGCTCGATGAAGTAAACAGAGAGCGCTGTTGCAGCATCAACATTCAACAGATCAACTTCATAATTTGTAGCCCCGCTCGGAGGAA
>CAZPLM010000053.1:0-11945 GCA_964587275.1 uncultured Muribaculaceae bacterium
ATGATTTGTATAGACAAGATAACCTTTTGGAGCAATCTTCGGATCATTTACATCCAGCTTTGTCCATCTGTAATTATTTACCTCATAATAAGCTGCTCCACCCTCTGCATCAATTACTCCGAAATTTGCCTCGACCCCTATTGGTTTTTTCATTTCATCAAGCATTGTTTCAAAGTCACTCAGATTTGAACAAGTAGCCAACGCTTCATACATCACCTTACCCTCTCTATCCATCTTTGATGATTTAGTATTATCATCAAGATCCTGCAAATTATAAGAAGCGGTATTCATAATTGAAAAACCTTTTTCATTGGTACCGCTCCAGGCTTCTCCACCTTCGGAAGGAGAATTGACCAGTGCTATAAATGAATACTTTATATCTTTTGAAGCCTTAAAAAATTCAACTCTGTTATTAAGTTCTCCAGTATCCCTGTTTTTCCATATCAGAGGCCTGCCGTCAACTGTTACTTTACCTGTAAAAATAGCTGATGTACAACAATATGAATAATCTGTTAATAAGAGGAAAAATAGTGATAAAAAAGTGGTTAAAAGATACTTGATGGAATATTTCATACTTTAAATATTTTATAATTTATTAAAATAAAGAATTGTCATATTTACTTAATCCAAGATGTCTGTATGCAAGATCTGTTACTTCTCTTCCACGCGGGGTTCTTCTTATAAAACCCTCTTTTATAAGAAAAGGTTCATATACTTCTTCCAGTGTTCCTACATCTTCACTTATTGCAGTAGCTATGGTTGATGCTCCTACAGGACCTCCTCCAAATTTATTAATAATAGTGGTTAGTATCTTATTATCAATAGAATCAAGTCCCATTGTATCAATATTGAGAGCATCAAGAGCAATCTTTGTAATACTGATTTCTATTACTCCATTTCCTTTTACCTGAGCGAAATCTCTAACTCTTTTTAATAAATTATTAGATATTCTCGGTGTTCCCCTGCTTCTGCAAGCTATCTCTTTTGCAGCCTGATCTTCAATTTCTATATTGAGAATTTCAGCGCTTCTTTTTATAATATTACAAAGAACAGGTGAATCATAATATTCAAGATGTTCCTGTATTCCAAATCTTGCCCTTAATGGAGAAGTAAGAAGACCGCTTCTTGTAGTGGCCCCAATTAATGTAAAAGGATTGAGTTTTATCTGTACAGATCTTGCTCCAGGTCCTTTATCTATCATTATATCAATTACATAATCCTCCATCGCAGAATATAGATATTCTTCAACCTCCTCTATCGAACGGGAAAGACGGTGTATTTCATCTATAAACAAAACATCACCTTCCTCTAAAGAGGTAAGAAGACCTGCTAAATCCCCTGGTTTATCAAGAACAGGACCTGAAGTAATCTTCATATTTACACCAAGCTCATTTGCAACTATATGTGCAAGTGTAGTCTTTCCTAACCCCGGAGGTCCGTGAAAAAGTATATGATCAAGAGCTTCACCTCTCATAAGTGCAGCTTTTACATATATTTTTAACTTTTCAATTATTTTTGACTGACCTGAGAAGTCATCAAATTCTTGAGGACGGATCCTGTTGTCAAGATCTTTATCTTTTAATTCACTCTCTTCTCTGGGATTATATTTTTCTTCCATAATTATTTAAAATGGTTGAATAATTCAGAATCTTCTTTTCAACCGATTTTATTAACATTACAAATATATAAATAATAAATTTCTATTAAAAAATGATAATAATTATAGTGTGTTGATATTGTTGATAAAAATGAATTTTCAATTTACTAACTTACTTTTAACACTTAATTAACAATCTTAATTTTTATTATCCATTAATAATGAAAGTATTATAAATTTAATTAACAATATTTATAAATTGTTGATAATTATAATTTTTATTAATTATAAAGAAAAACTATTAATAATATTGTTGGTAAGTTATAATAAAGAAATTTTTTTTTTTCATAAGATTTGCTATATAATATTAAGGATTTATATTTTTTAAAAACTTATTAACAATCGACAAACAGATTTATTAATACTTGATCAACAGGTAGAGGATAAAAAAAGCAGACCAAAAAGAGTTTTTAGCCTGCCTTTTTTATATATAATAAAAGATTAATCTTTTAGTTTTGCTGAGAGAAATTCGCGATTAAGGCGAGCGATATGGGAAATATTAATTCCTTTCGGACATTCAATCTCACAGGCTCTTGTATTTGAGCAGGCTCCAAATCCAAGTTCATCCATCTTTGCAACCATTGCTTTTGCTCTGCGAACTCCTTCAATCTTTCCCTGAGGAAGGAGAGCGAGAGAACTTACCCTGGCTGCAACAAATAACATTGCCGAACCATTTGGACAAGTGGCTACACACGCTCCGCAACCTATACAGGAAGCAGCATCCATACTCTTATCTGCTTTTTCCTTATTAACAGGAATAGAATTTGCGTCAGGCACCCCTCCGGTATTGACCGATATAAATCCACCGGCTTGAAGAATTTTATCAAATGCCTGTCTGTCAACAACAAGATCTTTGATAACAGGAAATCCCTTACTTCTCCACGGTTCGATAGTAATAGTCTCCCCATCTTTAAATTTCCTCATATATAGCTGACAGGTAGTTACACCTGTTTCAGGACCATGAGCTCTTCCATTGATAAACAAGGAACATGCTCCGCAAATACCTTCACGGCAGTCGTGGTCAAATGAGACAGGACCGCTGTGTTTTCCTTTGCATCCATGATCGAATGAGACAGGATTAATATCCTCCTCTATCAGCTGTTCATTCAGTATATCCATCATTTCAAGGAAAGATGTATCTTCAGAGATACCCTTCACCTGATATGTTTCAAAATATCCTTTGCTTTTTGCATCTTTCTGACGCCATACTTTTAATGTAAAATTCATGACTTTTCTCCTTAGTCTTTATAGTTGCGTGTAGCAACTTCTACAAATTCAAAATTGAGGTTTTCCTTGTGGAGTAAAGGATTATGGTCATCGCCCTTATATTCCCACGCGCTCACATACATATAGTTTTTATCATCGCGCCTGGTTTCTCCATCTTCAGTCTGCATCTCTTCACGGAAATGACCGCCGCAGGATTCTCTTCTGTCAAGGGCGTCACGAGCCATAAGGTCTCCTATTTCAAGGAAATCGGCAACTCTTACAGCTTTTTCAAGCTCCTGATTGAATTCTCCGTTTTCTCCTGCTACATATACATTTTTCCAGAATTCATCTTTAAGAGCATCTATCTCTTTGATAGCTTTTTCAAGACCTTTTTCGTTACGTCCCATACCTACATTTTCCCACATAATGTGGCCTAATTTCTTATGGAACGAATCAACGCTTGTGTGTCCCTTTACAGCAAGAAGTTTGTTTATCTTATCCTGAATACTCTTTTCAGCTTCGTCAAATGCAGGATCGTTTATATCGGTCTTAGGCTCCTGAATCTTATGAGAAAGGTAATCACCTATTGTATATGGAAGTATGAAATACCCGTCAGCGAGTCCCTGCATCAGGGCGGAAGCACCGAGGCGATTGCCACCATGATCCGAGAAGTTTGCTTCACCTATGGCATAAAGTCCAGGTATGGTAGTCTGAAGGTTATAATCTACCCAAAGTCCTCCCATTGTATAGTGAATGGCCGGATATATCATCATCGGCTCCCTGTATGGATCTTCATTTGTGATTTCCTCATACATTTGGAAGAGGTTGCCGTAACGCGCTGTAATGACGTCTTTTCCGAGTCTCTTGATAGCAGAAGAAAAGTCAAGGAATACTGCAAGTCCTTTGTCATTTACTCCATAACCGGCATCACATCTCTCCTTTGCCGCTCTTGAAGCCACATCGCGGGGAACGAGATTACCGAATGCAGGGTAACGGCGCTCGAGATAATAATCTCTATCTTCTTCAGGGATCTGAGATCCTTTTATCTCTCCCTTGCGCAGTCTTGCAACATCTTCAAGTCTCTTTGGAACCCATATTCTTCCATCATTTCTCAGGGATTCGGACATCAGTGTGAGCTTTGACTGCTGGTCACCGTGTACAGGAATACAGGTAGGGTGTATCTGGGCAAAACAAGGGTTTGCGAAGAAAGCTCCTTTCTTATAGCATTGCCATGCGGCTGAACCATTGCTGTTCATTGCATTTGTAGAAAGGAAGTAGGTATTGCCGTATCCTCCGGAAGCTACCACTACAGCGTGAGCTCCGAATCTTTCAATTTTACCGGAAACCAGATTGCGTGCAACTATTCCTTTTGCCTCACCATTAATGATCACAAGATCAAGCATTTCATGACGCGGATAAGACTTTACAGAGCCTTTTGCAACCTGTCTGTTGAGTGCTGCGTATGCACCGAGCAATAATTGCTGTCCTGTCTCGCATAAAAAGTTCTGGAAACCTGTGCACCTCCGAATGAACGGTTATCAAGCAGTCCACCATAATCTCTTGCAAATGGAACTCCCTGCGCAACGCACTGGTCAATAATATTATTGCTTACTTCGGCAAGACGATAGACATTTGCCTCACGGCTACGGTAATCACCACCCTTTATAGTGTCATAGAAAAGGCGGAAAATAGAGTCGTTATCGTTCTGATAATTCTTTGCGGCATTAATACCTCCTTGAGCTGCAATAGAGTGTGCTCTGCGTGGAGAGTCGCTAATACAGAATATCTTAACATTATATCCCAATTCTCCAAGTGATGCAGCAGCGGAAGCTCCTGCAAGTCCGGTGCCTACTACTATTATTTCAAGTTTTCTCTTGTTGGCAGGGCTCACAACCTTTATATGGGCTTTGTGGTTGGTCCACTTATCCTCCAACGGCCCTTCCGGAACGTGTGAAATCAGTTCTGTCATTATAAGTTATCTTAAATATGTAATTGAAATTCTTTATAAAGTGCAAATATCCGACTTTTTTGTGAAATAACATTAATAATTGCATTTATTTGTAACTTTGCCTTAATTAAAGAATTATAATCATTTATAGATGTTTAAAAATGAATTGGCAATGAAAAAATTAATCTTATTGACAATGTTATTTACCGGAACGATGATGTATGGACAAGTGAATTTTATTCCTCAGCCTCAGCAGGTGGAATTTGGGAAGGGAGATCTTCTCATTGAAAAGGGTATTGTTATATATGCACCTGAAAGTGAAAAGTTTAATGTTAATTATTTAACACAGAGGATGGAGAGGGTATTTGATTTTAAGGTGGGAACAGTTAAAGATTATCCCTCAGGACAAGCCATTTCATTTGAAAAAGATGCGACAGTTGAACCTGAGGGATACCGGATGGAAGTTGATAATAAAGGAGTTAAAATAGTTTCTTCTTCAAGGGCAGGAGAATTTTATGCAATACAGACATTGCTTCAAATGATGCCTCCAGCTGTATATAAAGAGACTGATGATCCGGGGTCAATGCTTTTGAAGGAGTGGCATTTACCGTTTGTGAACATTACAGACAGACCAAGATTTGAATATAGAGGCAGTATGCTTGATGTAGCACGTACCTTTTTCTCTAAGGAATATGTAATGAGGCATATAGAATGGCTTGCCTGCCATAAGATCAATAAATTTCATTTTCATTTGACAGATGATAATGGATGGAGGGTTGAGATAAAGAAATATCCTCTTTTAACCCAAAAAGGGGCGTGGAGAGGAGAAAATGAGGTGCTTGTGCCCTCTTTCGGTTCCGGTAATGAGAGATACGGTGGTTTTTATACCCAGGAGGAGATCAGGGAGATTGTGGCATTTGCAAAAGAAAGAAATATTGAAGTAATTCCGGAAATAGAACTTCCAGGTCATTCTAAGGCAATTGCAGCCTCATATCCTGACATTCTCTGCAAGAGTGATAATGCAGTAAAGAGTGTCCAGCTTGAAGAGGGAAATGTATTGTGTGTAGGTCGTGAAGAGAATTACAAAATGCTCGACAATATTATTAAAGAACTTTCAAAGTTGTTTGAATCCGAATATATCCATATAGGAGGAGATGAAGTAGAAGTTGATAATTGGAAAGAATGTCCTTTGTGTCAAGAAGTTATGAAGAGAGAAGGAATGCATGAAGAGAGTGAGTTGCTTGGCTATTTTGTAAACAGGATGCAGGAGATTCTGAAAAAATACGGGAAGAAACTTGCCGGCTGGGATGAAATTGCGACTGACAGCAAGCTTGATAAAGATTCTCGGGTATATGCTTGGAGGAATGCTTCTTATGGGGTTTCTGCTGTCAAGAACGGTCATCCTGTTATTATGCAGATAGGAAAGTACTGTTATTTTGATATGAAGTACACACCGATTGAAAGAGGTCATAACTGGGCGGGCATCGTTTCAATGGAGACTGCGTATTCATTTGATCCTTATATGTTTGAAATAAAAGGTGAAAATTATTCTTTTACTGATCAAGAAAAGAAAAATATTATAGGAGTTCAGGGAGCCTTGTGGAGCGAGATGATTATTTATCCTCCTCATTTCTCTGAATACCAGATGTTTCCTCGTTTATGTGTAACCTCTGAAATTGGATGGACAGATCAGGATAAGAGAGATTATGTAGATTTTGACAGAAGATTGACAGAATCGCATTTTGCAAGAATGTATTATATGGGTATTAAGTTCAGAATTCCTTATCCTGAGATAAAATGGGAGGGAAATATTGTTACGGCTACTCCCCCTTTCCCTTCTGCGACAGTAAGATATACTTTTGATGGAACTGAACCGACTGTATCTTCTCCTGTAGTGTGCGGTCCAATAATTACTGAAGCTCCTGAGAATTTGCGTTTTGCTACATTCTTCTGTGATGTGAATAGCATGACTGTTGCAGTCCCGGGAAGTGTCAGATACCTTGAACCTGCTGTTAAAGTAACTGCTTCTGCCAGACTTGGTGAACATCCTCGGGCTGTGTTGAAGAATCTCGAAGATTATGACAGAAATACTTATTTCAGAAGCGCTGAAAAGGTGGAAAAAGGAGATTATATTCTTTTTGAATTCGATAATGCTGTGGAGTGCAAAATAATTGATGTTGAAAGTTCTATTCCTGTAATTGATTTTTATGGTGTAGCTGACGGACACGTAGAGTATTCCTACGATGGTATATCATTTATCAAAGGTGATAAATTCAGATATTACAGTGCATCAATAAGCGGTTTTACTGCCCCTGTCAAGGCTGTAAAAATTGTGTTTGATGGAGTAGGAGAGTCGAAACCAATATCAATAAGGGATTTAAAAATTAGATAAAGTATGGAGTTTTTTGCAACGGCAGGAAATATTCCTGTTCACATTATTGATTCAGGGAAGGGTGATAAATGTATATTATTACTGCATGGTTATCTTGAGACAATGTCTATTTATGACGAACTATATAATGTTCTTACTAAGGAGTATAGAGTTATAATGATGGACTTGCCGGGGCATGGACTTTCCTGTTCGGCTCCTGTAAATACAATGGATTTCTGCGCAACTGCAGCAAAAGGGGTGATGGATTATTGTGGTGTTGAAAAAGCTTTTATAACAGGACATTCGCTTGGAGGATATATTGCCCTTGCATTTTGCAAATTATTTCCGCAGATGGCAGAGGGGCTTATTTTACTTAATTCCTCTCCATATCCAGATGATCCGGGACTATCTGAAAGCAGAGAAAGAGAAATTAATGTAATAGAGGGCGGAAAGTTGATACCTCTTGCAGCTGCTTCCATTCCAAAAATGTACAGTTCCTCAAATCTCAGAAGGCTCGATGAGAAAATCAGGCAAACCATAGAACTATGTGAGGCGCATGATCCTGAAGGTATATGCGCTTCAATAAAGGGTATGGCTCAAAGACCTGATTCCAGTGAATTTATAAAAGGCGGGTCTGTACCTGTTATGGCAATTCTTGGTGATGCTGATACATTGATTCCTGCCGAAATGATTGAAAGGATGAAGAAGGAATTTCCTGATATTCAATTGTTTGTAATTCCTAACACTGCACACAATTCATTTATTGAGGATCAGGAAAAAGTTGTTCAACTGATTGATGAGTTTACCAAAGAAAGTTGTTGAAAGGATAGCGGCCGGCGTGTATTTCGGCCACCATTTTATATAGGTCGCTGCGGAGTTTGTCGATCTGAGTCCTGTTCTTTGCAGAGATAAAAATGCATGGAGTGTTGGCTTTTGAAATCCAGGAATTTTTTATTTCTTCAATCGTGTAGTTTTTCACTGTTTTTTCTTCAATTGAAAAAGGGTCATATTCCTCGTACGTATAGGCATCTATTTTATTAAATACCATATATACAGGCTTGTCCTGAGCACCTATATCTTTAAGAGTATTGTTTACGACATTAATCTGATCCTCGAAATTGGGGTGTGATATATCAACAACGTGCATAAGAATATCAGCCTCTCTGACCTCATCAAGGGTGCTTTTGAAGGCCTCAATCAGTTGTGTTGGAAGTTTTCTGATAAATCCTACAGTATCGCTCAAAAGAAACGGTACATTCTCAATTACTATTTTCCTGACAGTGGTGTCAAGTGTTGCAAAGAGTTTATTTTCAGCAAGAACATCAGTTTTTGCCAGCATATTCAAAATCGTACTTTTACCGACATTCGTATATCCGACAAGGGCGATCCTGACAAGCTGTCCCCTGTTCCCTCTCTGGGAAGCCATTTGTCTGTCTATTTTTTTCAACTGCTCCTTAAGTCTTGATATTTTATCAAGTACTATACGGCGGTCCGTTTCGAGCTGGCTTTCACCTGGACCTCTCATATTGATACCTCCCCTTTGACGTTCAAGGTGTGTCCACATACCTGTTAGTCTTGGGAGCAGGTACTGATACTGAGCGAGTTCTACCTGTGTTTTGGCGTATGCAGTCTTGGCTCTCTGTGCGAATATATCTAAAATTAGTCCTGTTCTTTCCAGTACGCTTGCCCCCGTTTCTCTCTCGACATTTCTCATCTGCGAGGGTGTAAGTTCATCATCGAAAATCACATAGTCAATAGAGTTTTCCTTTACGTAATCGGTTATTTCCGCAAGTTTTCCGCTTCCTACGAATGTACGTGAGTTGGTCTTGTTCATACGCTGGATAAAGCGCTTTTCCGCGATGATATTGTCTGTCAGTGCAAGGAATGCAAGTTCGTCCAGATACTCATCTGTCCTGCGCTCATCATCCTTATCTAAAAGTACAGTTACAAGCACAGCAGTTTCTGCCTGTTTTTCAGATGTTTTTTGTTTTTCCATAACGGTGCAAATATAGTTATATTTGTAATTACAGATACGATTTGAAAGTGATGTTTTATTGATAATTAATCTATGTACAATGAAAAATAATTTCTATCAGAGTAAAGCACTTTTACTCTTAACACTTTTTCTAACTTTTTCTATTTCAGCCAATTCACAGGGAAGATTACGTGATTACGGCATTACTCCGGGTATTTTCAAGACCGGACGGTATAATGCAATCACTGATGTCCCCGGTGTCATGGTGGGCCAGGTAACATTGAATAAAGGCAATGATATGAGGACAGGTGTGACAGCAATAGTACCGCATGACGGTAATCTTTTCAGGAAAAAATGCCCTGCTGCCATATATATTGGGAATGGTTTTGGTAAACTTGCCGGTTATTCTCAGGTTATGGAACTCGGGAATATAGAAACACCTGTAGTTCTGACAAATACTCTGAATGTTGCTGAAGGAATAGGAGGTATTATTACTTATACATTAAAACAATACGGCAATGAAAATGTACGCTCGGTCAATGCTGTCGTAGGCGAAACAAATGATGGTGGACTAAATAATATTCAGAAACGATATGTGACTGAAAAGGATGTTTTATCTGCTATTGAAAATGCAAAAAGCGGAGCGGTAGAAGAGGGTCCGGTAGGTGCCGGAACAGGTACGGTCTGCTTTGGTTTCAAAGGTGGGATCGGCACTTCATCAAGGGTTTTGCCGGAATTGTACGGCGGTTATACAGTTGGTGTCCTTGTTCAGTCAAATTATGGTGGAATACTTGAAATAGAAGGAGTTCCAATTGGCCAGATTCTCGGACAGTACAGTTTTAAAAAAGGTGTTGAAGAGGATGCCGTTAATAAACTTAACCCTGACGGATCCTGCATGATTGTTGTTATTACTGACGCTCCTGTAGATTCGCGTAATCTTGAACGTATTGCAAAGAGAGCAATAATGGGACTTGCAAAGACAGGTGGAATTGCCTCAAACGGCAGCGGTGATTATGTTATTGCACTCTCGGTAAATCCTGACAATCTTATCAGTGAAGATACTAAGTATTACTTCCCTACCCTGCTTCATAATGATGATATGTCTCCTCTTTTTGAGGCTACCATCGAAGCAACGGAAGAGGCTTTATGGAATTCACTCTTTGCAGGAAAGGATATGATCGGTTGGAGTAATGAAGAGGTTAAGGCTCTGCCTGTAGATAAAGTGGTTCCAATCCTTAAATCCGCATATCAATCTGTTGGTATTGAAACATCTTCTCCGGCTGTTTCTCCAACTAAATAATATTTTATAACGCAAAACAGGCCGACTGAAATATATCAGTCGGCCTGTTTTGTATTAATCTGTTAAATGCTTAACGTAACTGGAAGATAACAGGGAATGTATAGGTTACATTAACTGCTCTGTCTCTTTGTCTTCCCGGAGTCCATTTTGGTGAACTCTTTACGATTCTGACTGCTTCATTGTCGAGAGAAGAGTCAACGCCTCTAAGAACTTTGACGTTGCCTACAGTACCATCTGACTTGACAATAAATGTAAGAATGACACGACCCTGAACGCCATTTTCTTTAGCTACTTCAGGATAAACGAGTTTACCGTTAACCCATTTTGAGAAAGTATTGGCGTCACCACCCATGAATTTAGGCTTTTCCTCAACCAATGCAAAAGGAATCTCCTCTTCTTCAATGACTTCATCGCCTACTTCGGATACATACTCCTTGATTTCAACACCGAGATTGTCGTTATCCTCAAATGAGAATACCTGATTGTCAACCTGAATATTGTCATCAACAATATCAATAGCGTCGGAAAGGATAGGAATCTTAGGCATCTCAGGAGGTAATTGAGGCTGTTCGTTGGTGATAGGAACAGTTTCCTCTTCAATTGCTACTGAGGTATCCTGGTCAAAAACAGATGATGACTGCTCTTTTGTCTTCCATTCAAAAGCAACCAAAACAATTGCAAGAACGATAATCAAGCCGATTTCCTGGAACAATAATTTCTTATTTTCAAGATTGGCTTTAGGTGACTTCTTAACTTCCATATTATTAATTTTTTAATTTTATTCAATAAGATTCTGTAAAATTAGGCATAAATTTTTCTTAACGCAAAATATTGTTCATAAAATTTGTTCATAATTTTATATAATCTTTAAAATCACTTATACCAAATTCATATCGTGTAGTACACTGTTTGTTTTTCGAACAGCATCCGCACTATTTTCAAATGCAATTTTTTCTTCCTTATTTAAATTCAACTCTACAACCTTTTCAAATCCATTTCTTCCCAATACAGCTGGAACACCAATACAAATATCCTCCTGACCATATTCACCCTCAAGAACACAGCAGCAGGTAAATACTTTCTTCTGGTCGAGTATGATTGACTTTACCATACCGGCTGCAGCTGCTCCAGGTGCGTACCATGCTGAAGTTCCAAGTAATCTTGTTAGTGTAGCTCCACCAACCATTGTGTCTGCAACTACCTTATCAGCAGCTTCTTTGCTTATCAAATCCACAACCGGCTGACATTTATATGTAGCTTTGCTTATCAGAGGTATCATTGTCTTATCTCCATGTCCTCCTATTACTATGCCTTCGACATCGCTCATTGGTACTCCAAGTGCCTGGCTAAGGTAATAATTGAAACGACTGCTATCCAGAAGCCCGCCCATTCCAATCAGCCTGTTTTTCGGTATTCTTCCTGATTTGTATGTCAAATAGGTCATTGTATCCATCGGGTTGGCTATCATTATAAATATTGCTTCCGGTG
>CAZPLM010000054.1:0-11767 GCA_964587275.1 uncultured Muribaculaceae bacterium
ATATTAGAATAATAGATGAACAGCCGTTCAGAATCAATAACGTAGAAATCATCCCAATCAGAGCCATGCATTACAAATTGCCTGTCCTCGGATTCCGAATAGGCAAGCTTGCATACGTGACTGATGCCAATTACATCCCTGAAGAGGAGTTTAAAAAGCTTGAGGATCTCAACATATTTGTTCTGAATACTGTAAGGATAGAGAAACATATTTCCCACTATTCGCTGCCAGAGGCGCTTGATGTCATCAAGCGTGTAGGAGCAAAGAGATCCTTTATCACCCATCTGTCACATCAGTTTCCGGTTCATAATGAGTTAAAAGAAATGCTCCCGGAGGGAGTTGAACCTGCATACGATACACTAAAAGTTGAATTTTAATTAATATCAAAAATGACACCTCCCAACAATAGCGAGGCCTTGTTAAAGGGCCGCAGGCACGAAGCCGAGAAAATCACATGGATAGGATTCTTTATTAACATGATCCTTTCTGTTGGTAAAATTATGGCAGGTATTTTCGGAAAAAGTGCCGCAATGCTTGCAGACGGAGTACATTCATTCTCCGACTTCGTTACCGATCTTGTGGTAATTGCCTTCATTAAGGTCTCATCCAAAGCCAAAGACGACGATCACAGATACGGACACGGCAAGTATGAGACGTTTGCCACACTGATTATCAGTATCGCCCTTATTGTTGTAGGTGCAGGCATCCTGAGCAACGGAATTCACAAGATCATTGATTCTTTCAACGGTATTCAACTTGAAAAACCGACTTACCTTGCTTTAATAGCCGCTGCTGTCTCTATAATTTCAAAAGAAATCCTCTTCAGGTGTACAAACAAAGTTGGCAAGAAAATCAAAAGCGATGCAGTAGTTGCAAATGCCTGGCACCATCGTAGTGATGCATTCTCATCCATCGGCACATTGCTCGGTATTTCAGGTGCAATGTTCCTCAGTCAGCAGTGGAGAATCCTCGACCCTATTGCTTCAATTATTGTGAGCATTTTCATCTTTATTGCAGCTTTAAAAATCATAATTCCGGCAATAAACGAATTACTTGACCACGCTCTACCTAAAGAGATTGAGGATCAGATGTCCGAGGCAATTCTTGCCGTAGATGGAGTCAAGGCGATGCACCATCTGGACACCCGTAAAAATGGAAATTCATACGTCATTGATGTACATATTAAGGTTGACAAGGACCTCTCTGTATTAATAGGGCACAATATTGCAAGCAATGTTGAAGAAGCGCTCAGAGACCGCTATCCTGACAATCAGGTTATGACATCAGTTCATATAGAGCCGTATTTTGGCAAGAACGATGCAATTGAAAAGGATCAGTAATCCTCTTCTTCCTCACTGACAGTCATTGGATCGAGAAGTTCCATAAGAATAAACTTAATCTTATCATTATAGACCCTGCAAACCTCACGGTTGTAATTGTCAACCAGCGTTTCGCTTCTTTCAAATCCTCCGAGATATGTATAACTGAAAGGTATTCCGGCCCCGAGTATTGCAGTCGCATAATGAGCATCCACACCCTGCCAGATTCCAAATGAAAGGACAGCAGCGTTCAAAAGCAGGGAAAGGCAACCCTCACCTGTTTTACCGGCATAAGTCTGTCCCAGTCCGGGAATGAAAGAGAGAAAAAATGCCGTCTGCCTGTTTTTTATCTTTGGAATCCTGTCATAATAGTTTTCAACTGTGGAAAGAGCTGCGACTCTGATGGAATCGGAAGGAGATTCTCCAACAGCAGTATTAACAAGTTCTAATGCGCTGGATTCGGCCTCATCCCACCTTCCGCACTCGTTATATACAAGTGTATGCAATAGCAGGTCATCTTCATCAAAATCTGTCGCCACTGCCTTGACTTCTGCAATATAGGAGGCCGCCGCCTCATGATTTCCTGCAAGGTAATTACACAATATCTTTTCATACAGGACATTTTTAACTTTGAGCTCAGGCAATGCATACATCATGATCCTGTCAAGAGTAGAAGCAGCTTTATCAAACTGTCCGGCCTGTTTGTAACAGAGGGACTTCTTCATAAGAGCGTGATTTACATTAAGGAGAGAAAAATCGGAATAAACGACCCTTTCATACTCGACAGCAGCGCACAGCCACTCTCCCCTCAAAAAGAGAGAGTCGGCGGCGCCAAACAGCGTCTCCTTTTCCTCATAAACTCTGGAAACCGTCGAGATCTCCTGCGCTCTAATCAAAAGCGGAGCGAAGAGGAATATGGATGCTATACATAATTGAAGTATCCTGTTTCTTCCTGATATCATTGTTATATGTCTGTACGGAAATCACGCTTCCGTAAATGTTTCCAATATAGAAAGTTGCTCCTATCAAACCGAAAAGAATAGTCTTCCAGTTTTCAAGGCCGTTCTTTATCCAGTTTTCTGCTGTGACTGCGGCAAAACTGCCTACGACCAGAAATGAGGCAATGCCTTCAGTCGTCTTGCCTGCATATATTTTTCCCAATCCCGGGATAATTGCAGAAGCGACACCGGCTATAAAAGGACTTTTGCTCCTGCCTTCAAATTTATTTTTATATAGAAAATCAAGATTCTTTTCACTTTCAGCAAGATTATAGTCACTGTAAGTAAAATGACTGCTGCACTGCAAATAGCCGTCAGCATCATTATTCAACATCGCCACACCGCCCTTTTCGAGATAATAAAGTTCAGAATATTTCTCTCCCACCGATGCGGATATTCCGGAAAGAATAGTATCTGCAATCCCGTATTTGCCAAGATGGACATTTGATATCATATTGAAAAACGAAGACTTAAGGAAAAGGTGAGAATCCGCCGGGACAAGTCCGAATGATTCAGATGCTTCCTCAAGCCTTTTTAGACTATACGATGTCCAACCTCTCAGATAATAAAGTGTATCAGACTTGGCATAATAATCATCACGGCCAAGAAGAAAAAGAGCATCCTCTTTCATCTCATTTCCAATCAGATAGTGTACAAAGTCATAATCGGCAGAAGCGTTGCGAAGCGTTTTTTTCTCAACATCAAAACCCCTCAAGGTATTTACAGACACAGGAAAACTGTCTGTCGAAAGAGGAAAAACTGTCTTTATCCGACTTAAAATATACGCATCTGTTCCTTCGTGGAATTTTCCATCTTCGGACTCAAAATAGAAAGAGGGCATTCCGGCCGCACCTATCCTGCTGCATCTGGTCATTCTGTCGGCAGTAATAAAAATGGCCGGGAAGAGAGTGAAACGGTGAACTGCTTCTTCAAAAAACAGATTGCACTCGGGTTCAAAAAAACATCTTCCGGAAAGCTGTCTGTTTACTACCGTGGTTATCTTTCCAAAGCCTGAGAGAGAATCAATATTCTTATCCTCAAGTCTGCCATTGTAAAAATTGGCATTAGCCAAAAATTCTCTGTCCATAAGTTGCGCATTCGCAGAAAAGGCGACAAACAGCAGGCATAACAATATGAGGGTATTTTTCATTATAGACAGTGAAAATTACTTTTTCTCAGGGAATAAGACCTTTTTTGCACTTGCAGGCACTTTATAATCAAAATACTGATCATTCCCGTCAAACTGAATATTGGAATAGACCTCTCTTGTCATGACGGAATCTCGATTACTCATCATCTCTATCTGGGTAACCCTTTGCGGAAAAGCAAAACTTCTCTTGAAAGAATAGTTTGAAAGATAGACTTTTCTGACAATAATCCCCTTGTCATCATAGTAACCGCAATAAATAGGGAGATAATTTTCAAAAACAAGTTCCACACTGGAAATTTTAATGTTTGCTGCAGGTGATTTATATTTCTTAATGACAAGACCATTCTCTACACGCGTATCGACAAGGGTATAGCCATACTCTTTAAGTCCGAGATCATCGCTCCTTTTCATAAGAAAGATTGAAAGCAATTCATCCGTAGAGACATACGTTTTATCATTATCAATGATAACTTCATTGCTTGCCGGATTATACACTTTCGATTCTCCGATTGTGTTTGTCACAAGGAAAAATTCCTGCGGCCTGGTGAACCTCACCACCAGAGAGCCGTCATTTTTACAATATACACACTTTGTCAGGGATATTGAATTGCCGTCGGATACACGTTTGATACTCACATCTGCACTTACTCTCGACTGAGCATTCGCAAACCCTCCCGTCAACACGAAAACAAGCGCAACTGCACATAATAATACCGGGTATTTTTTATTAATCTTCATAATACAAATATACATAATAATCGGGACGGCTCTTTACAAAACAAAAGGATGATCAAATCAATGACCACCCTTTATACTGTTATTAGAAGTCGCCTGATTACCACATAATATATTTGGTATTGCCGACATATTTTCCGTAATCATCATCTATTGCTCCAACAAGCAGGACAATCCAGTCAACGAGAGGAACGATGCCGAAAATACCGAAAGCAGTTACAATGTAAATCAGCCACATAAACGGCCTTGTTCCAAGATAGTGACGGTGGATACCGAAACCTCCAACAAAAAAGCAGATAGCCCAAGCACCCCATGCGCTTGGATAAGAAGAGGCGATACTTGCTGCAGAAGGAGTTGCGGCAGGAATTAGAGCGCTGAAATCGGACATTGCATCAGGAGTGATCTCTGTAGCAGCGTCAATAACTGCATCAACATCGTAATCATTGATCTTGTAGGACTCGGCATTTGCCGAAAAGGAAAAGGCAATGATTGCAGCAAAAATTAATAGGAATTTCTTCATAAATATTTATTATTAAAAATGTAATTTGTCTTAATAGCTCATCACTTCCGACAGAGCATCACAAAGATACAAAAAAAAGCGTGGAATAGTACCGATCATACCTTTCCTACCGGCATAATTGTTTTATCAGAAGCATACCAGAGATAGCCCTCAACATCAGAAAAGCCCATATCGAGAAGATACGAAACATACTTTGCCACCTGTCTTTCATGTGACCTGTAAGGCTTTCCGAACTTGTAATCTATTACGATGGCTTTCATCCCATCTGTCAGGACCCTGTCAGGTCTTTCAACCTCTCCCCCCGGCAAGATTATGGACAATTCATTATATGAAGTATATGTCCCGTCAAACCAATGTCTTGAAGCTACTGACTCAACAAGTGAAGAGATTTGCTCTGTTACATTATCCCTCATATCGGAAGGAAGTTCACCGGAAGAGACAGCATTTAAAACAGCACGATCGATATCCTGAAGGCAGTCTATAGAAGAGAGAATATCATGCATTACAATGCCCCTCACCCTGTTGTTTTCTTCTTCGAAAAAATCGCCGCCACGAAGAGAAAGTTTAAGCCTTTCACTGCCGATAGGGATAGAAAGAAATGAATGACTTTCTTCCTGAATTACAGGATCATCATCTTTATCCTCAGCCATATATTCTGCAAATTTTCCAGACTCGTAATCTCCCTTAAAAATATCAAACATATAGTCGGAAAGAGTGTTCATTGAAAATCCGTTCTTTCCCTCCTTTGGCTTGTGAGCAATGATTACAAGTTCCTGTCTGGCACGGGTTAATGCCACGTATGCAGTGTTCAGTGCATCAACCTTTATGTAGATACCTTCCTTCTGATAATCCTCTCTGAAAAGAGAGTCCTCAAGATCTTTTTTATACACCACGGGCACAACACCAAGCTTTTCGAAAGGAGCAGGCGAAACAGACCAGAAATAATGAGGGTTCAGACCACCGCCCGGGTTCAATTTTCCCTGAAAGAACGGCAAAATGACTGCATCAAGACTCAATCCTTTTGATTTATGAATAGTCATGACCCTGATAGCATCACTTCCTTCCGGAGAAAAGATCTTGACACTTTCCGAGTTATCTTTCCACCAGCTAAGAAAACCGGACAGATTTGATCCGTTATTCACGTTATACTCTCTGACCTTATCCATAAATGCATTGAGGTAAGGAACATCTCCATCCGTGTCGGTCACAAAACGTCTGATCAGATCTTCGCATAATCCATAAAGAGAATTTTCTTTTGCAATAATATTTCCCTCAATACCCATTTCTTTAAGGACGAATGAGTTGATACTGTCATCTGCATTTGCAATACTGCTTAGCAAAGCCACTATCTTACATACATTTGCAGAATGAGAAGCAGTCAGAGAATCCTCGGTTATCACATTATATCCTTTTCTGATAAGATAAGAGGCTGCTTCTGATCCCTCCCGGTTGGTTCTTACAAGAATGTTTATCTTACAAAGAGGAAAGCCGTTATGACGGAGTTTCTCTATTGAATCCACCATTTTCATCAGTGCAGTCCCGTGCCAACCTGTTTCCTCATCACTCTCCCTGTCAGTCTCAACAAAAGAAAGAGAGACATGTCCGTCCATAACAATCCGGGAATCAGGGATTTCCTGTACCACATCACCATATAAATCGGAAATTCGGTCATCATTTAATTTTCCAACCAGCTTAGGAAAAACAGCATTGTTGAACTCTACTATATTCCTGCAACTTCTCCAGTTCGAAGAAAGAGTAGCCATTTTCAGCTCCGATCCGCTGAAGTCTTCTGAAAGTCCGTGAGCCAATGTATTCCAGTCGGATCCTCTCCATCTGTAAATACTCTGCTTGACATCTCCTACAATAAGGTTTGAAAAGCCCTGCGCATTACTGTTGTCGAAAAGGGGCTTAAAATTAGACCATTGAATTACAGATGTATCCTGAAATTCATCAAGCATAAGATGGTCATAGCGATTCCCAAGTTTCTCATAGATAAACGGAGTATCGCTGCCATCGATTATGTCATTCAGAGTTTCTGATGTTTCATTCAACATCACAATATTATTTTCACGGAGCACATCCAGAATACTTGCATACAGATCATTGAAAATGCCTATCAGGTAAACGTTTTTGGAGAGAATGTCCGCTGTCTTATAAACAGGATAATCCAAATCGAAAAGAGTTTCTGCTGCAATAATACAGTCTCTTAATCGCTCAAGTCCTTCGCTATACGCAGGAGAGTAATTCCCTTTTGAAAACCACTCTTCAAAATCACTGAGAGAGAGGGCATCAAATGACTTGCCTGGCCTTGAAATAATCCCGTGCGACCAAGTGTCAAAACAGAAAAAAGGAGACCTTGACCCTCCCTTGAAATCCGAGCATTTAAGAGACATTGACGCCATTACGGATAAGGCCTTTGTCCCTAAAGATTTGAGTTCATTTCTAAAATTTGAAATAATCCCCTCTACCATATTTCTGACCGATTTGAGAATCTCAATATCGGTTTCTGTTCCACAGGAGCGTTTCTTTACTTTGAAATCCTCTTTCAGAAAAAGCCGTCCCATTGAGACAAGTTCTTCTCTGATATTCCACGATCTACCGGAGCGTATATTGGATACCGCAAAATTTTCAAGCCACTTCAACAAAGTTGCATTGTCTTTATCTTCAAGAGAATCAAGCATCGTGTCAACTGCCTGCTGAAGAACCCTGTCCTCGTCAAGCTCAACATTATAAGACGCATTCTGTCCTATTTCTCTTGCAAATGCCCGCATTACCTGCTGAAAAAAGCTGTCAATCGTTGTTATGGTAAAATTGGAGTAATCATGAAGTATCTTTATAAGTGTATTATAGGCCAGAGAATCATTGGCTTCCGCCCTTTTAGCCAATTCTTTCAGAACTCTCTGTTTCATCTCATCAGTCGCCTTGTTGGTAAATGTAACAGCAAGGATATGCTTATACTCATCCTCATTTCCAAGAAGAGAGATATAACGGTTTGTCAGAGTATATGTCTTGCCTGAGCCGGCAGAAGCTTTAAATACATTTATCATATCAGTTGCCGCATAATGACCTTAATTTACAATACTCACATTTCCTTCCGTCACCTGGTGTTGGAACAAAAGGAGTGTCAGGATCCATGATTTCTCTCATAAGTTCAATGAGCCGTTCCTCAAATGCCTCTATCAATTCAACCGGAAAAACAGCAATTTTCGGAGCATTCCCGAAGATATCTTTCATCTTATAGACAGAATATGAGATATCTCCATTACAAAGGCCATTCTTTCTCGAGAGAAGCGCATATAGCATCATCTGAAATGAAACAGCAGGCCTGTCACTTCGTGATGTATCGAAGAGCCGCCAAATGTTAAACATATCAACATCAATTTCCTTTCCCCCTCCTGTCTTGTAATCGGATATTCTGAAGGCTCCGGATTGACGGTCTATCCTGTCTATAAAACCGATAAATGAGAGTTCGCGCGACTGCTCTGTATTTCCTGAACAGACAGATATTTTCATGAATAGTTTTTTCTCAGAATCCTCATATTTAAACTGAGTCAGCGTCCTGTCTGCCTTAAGTGTCTCCGTAACAAACTCGATCAACGTTCTTGTAACAATAAGATATTTCCCCTCAGGTTCACCCTTCAAAAACATCTGTTCCCTTATCTCGTTATTTACAAGAGCGGTAATATGTGCCATATCTGCAAGCATCCCGTCAATATCTGCCACATTAATTTCACGCCCGGTAAAAGGTGCATAGATTTTTTGAATAACACGGTGGAATATAGTCCCGTAGAGGCTTGCATCGACATCTTCAGCCACTTCATCAGACTCCTTCAACTTTTCCACATTTTCGTAGTAAAATTTGAATGGACAATTCATAAAGCAGTTGAGGGAAGAGGCAGAATAGAGAAGTTGTCCCAGTTTATCTATTATTTCAGGACTTTTTATGACCTGTCTGCCATTATTTCCCGAAACAATATTGACACGATATGAACAGCTTTTTTCAATAAAATTCATCTTAATGTCCCTGTCACGGCCATAATGATATTTTAATTGTTTGACATAACGGCTTACCTGTCCCGCAGCCACTCCGGCAGTACGGGAATCATACAGCAAATAGACATTTTTAGCCCTGTAAATACTTCTGTAGAAGTGATATGCAGAGATAGAATCAAGGTACTCGAATGTCGGCAACCCAAATCCTTTCCTTAGATTATAGGGAATAAAGGAATTGGAGACATTTCCTGCAGGAAATGTTCCTTCGTTTACAGAGAGAATAATAACATTGTCGAAGTCAAGCGCCCTTGTTTCAAGCGGTCCCATTATCTGAAGACCGGCAAGAGGTTCGCCTCTAAAAGGAATTGAGATAACACTTGTCATCCTCTTCATAAATCTGTAAAACATATCAGGTGACATCTCTATTTTCAAATCACGCATCTTGCATACAGCCTTGAAATATCCATAAGCGAACTCCCTCTCTATCGAAGATATATGTGGAGCAATCGACTCCAGCAACCTCAACTCATAACTGCAGGCAGCCTCAACGCTCTCCACAGGAGTCAATATCAAATCCAATAGAGGATGAACAGCATCCGATGAAACTACATCTGATTTGAAAACATATACTGAATTTGTGCTGTTAATCTGATTTATCAGTCGAGAGGCCTCTTCAGAACATATCAACCGGATGAAAGGATGTGACAGCAGTGAAAGAACGTCCTTATTATAGAAACATTCTTCATTCTCTCCTGAAATATTGATTTTCTTCCGTTTGTTACGCTGAAGAGACTCAACCATATTCATAAACGAGGCAAGAGAGCTGTTTGAAAGGGAGTACCCCATCGTCACATTGACATCCTTTATCTTTTCAGGAATAGTATTGAGGAGCGGAATGAGCAATGTCTCATCAGGCAACACGACAACAGTCCTGACAGAATCTCCCTCAATGCTTGAAAGAATCTCACTTACCTTTTTTGTCTGACCAACTGCAGACGGAACACTTATCACCTCTATATTCTGTCCGTTGTCAAAAAGTCCGGTATCCTTTGATGAGGGTGTCTGATCATACAATTGATATTTCGAAGGATAATCTTTAACATAGTGTTTTATGAAGAGTGATGATTTATTGTTCTTCTCATCTGTCACCATCCTTCCATAATAATCCCAGTAAAAGTCACCGTCAAGCTCGTTCTTTACCACGTTACAGAGAGCTTTTTCGCACTCACTCAATGCATTCTGGCCGACAAATACAATCGTTTCATATCTCTTCAGAATTGAGAGCATTTTCTCCCTGTGCTGCAAAGAATTCGGATCACTATCTATATTCCCTGAATCCAGGATATCAGCCACATCTCTGTAAACCATACCTTCGTATGCGAGATTTTTCTCTTTCAGATCAGCTCTGAATGATGCATATAATGATGCAAGCAGACTCCATGTCTCTCTGAATAGTTTTTTCTTGCGGCTTTTGTCTTCATTTTTGAAATCAAAACTGTCCCAGAATCTTATGATGGCATCCTTCTGAACCCTGGAGAGAAAATCATACCCTTCGTCAAGTTCTCTCAGATCTTTGATATTGGTAAACAGTTTGTCCGCATCGACACGGTATTTGTCAATATCATTGAAATCTGACAGAATCATCTCGCCCCAATAGACGAAATCGTCAAAGGTATCAGCTTTCAGATCAATGTTTTTTGACAATTTTTCATACTGTCTGTAAAGAAGGAAAAGCAGTTCTATCTTATCCGCATTCCTGTATCCGGAAAGAGATGAAAAGAGATCATTTATCGTATACAGAGATGGCGAGAACAGCGCTGATTTTGAGCACAATCCGACATATTTTCTAAAAAAGACCGATGATCTCCTGTTTGGAAAAACAAAACAGCAATTCTGTATGTCGCTCCCTTTCAGAGAGACATACAGTTTAGCCACCCTGTATAGAAAATCATCCTCCATCAGGAGTTAAGTTTCCGTCTCAGTTCCTCAGCCTGAACCTCAAATCCCGGTTTTCCGAGTAATGCGAACATATTCTTCTTGTAAGCCTCAACCCCTGGTTGATTAAAAGGATTGATACCAAGCATATAGGCGCTGATTCCGCAAGCCTTTTCAAAGAAATAGAAAAGCCCGCCCAGCGAAAACTCGTCAAGTTCAGGCATAATAATCTCAATATTCGGAACACCGCCATCTATATGAGCAAGCTTAGTACCGAGTCGAGCCATATCGTTACACGCCTCAAGGTGTTTGCCTGTCAGGAAGTTAAGTCCGTCAAGATTATCAGCATCATTGGTAACCACAACACTCCTGTCAACTTTGCCGACAGAAACGACAGTCTCAAAAAGAGTTCTTTCTCCACTTTGAATATATTGTCCCATAGAGTGAAGATCTGTTGTGAATGTTGCCGAAGCAGGAAAAATACCCTTTCCGTCCTTCCCCTCGCTCTCACCATAAAGCTGTTTCCACCACTCTCCCACATATTGCAGCTTCGGAGTGAAACTGACCAGCATTTCGATTTTTTTACCATTATCATACAGCAAATTACGCATTGCAGCATATTGAATGGCAGGATTATCGACACTTCTCTCACTGCACACTTTTTGCATTTCGCGGGCCCCTTCGATAAGTTTTGATATGTCAAGACCGGCAAGAGCGACAGGCACAAGTCCAACCGGGGTCAGAACTGAAAAACGTCCTCCTACATTATCTGCGATAACAAAACTTTTATATCCTTCCGCATTGGAAAGAGTCTTCAGCGCACCTCGTTTTTCATCAGTTACTGCTATTATTCTCTTACTTGCCTCTGAAATGCCATATTTGTCTTCAATGAATTTTCTGACCAGCCTGAATGAAACAGCAGGTTCAGTCGTTGTCCCTGATTTTGAAATCACCACCGCGGCAACATTTCTAACCTCCATCAAATCATTCAATTCGGCAGCATAATCTTCGGAAAGCGTATTTCCTGCAAAGACGACCTGCATCCCTTTTTTCCCGGCAAGAGGAGCAAATGAGTGGGTAAGTGCGGCAACAGTCGCCTTAGCACCGAGATAAGATC
>CAZPLM010000055.1:0-11725 GCA_964587275.1 uncultured Muribaculaceae bacterium
TATTATTACCACTAAAACCTACAACAATGACAAAGTACATTATTTCGACACTTTGTGCCATTTGTTTCATTCTGACCGGTTGTATCGACTCCGAAGACATTACAACATTTGAACCCGAGACCGGAAGCAATACAAGCACCGGCGGCCAGACCGACACGACCACAACTTCCACAGGCGAAAGCGCCACAGGAAGCGGTAAAACATCTATTACCACACCAACCATCACTCTTTCAGATTCCTATTCGGACGGTACGGTAACAGTTGATGGAGATGATGATGATTACGTTGACAATTCTTCTTTCACCTCATCTGTTTCAATCACATTTGACGGAACAACCGCAACTGTCGATAATACCGTAGCAAACGTAACTGTTACAGCAGAAAATGCAGACATAGTGATTAACTCGGAGGCGAAAGGCGTTGAGTACATCTTATCCGGAATCGCCACTGACGGATCAGTAAAAATTTACAGCAGCAATAAATTTAAACTTACACTCAACGGTGCTAATATTACAAGCAAGACAAGAGCGGCTATCAATATTCAGTCAAGCAAGAGGGTATTCTTCTATGTTGCTGACGGAACGACAAACACGCTGGAAGACTCTTCCGATTACACAGTAACAACCGAAGACGAGGATATGAAAAGTTGTATATTCAGCGAGGGCCAACTGGTGTTCAGCGGGTCAGGATCACTCAGTGTTACAGGAAAATACAAACACGCAATCTGCAGTGACGAATACATCCGTATTATGAAGAATACCAATATTACCGTCAAAGAGGCTGTAAAAGACGGTATTCACACAAACGAATATTTTGTCCAGGACGGAGGTACTGTTAAAATATCTTCTGTCGGAGACGGAATAGAGGTAGAAGATGAAGAGGCTGAAGATGGAGACGGCATTACCATAAATAGCGGACAATTGGAAATCAGTGTCACAGGGGCAGCATCAAAAGGGCTGAAATCTGCAAGAAATGTCAATATTCTTGGCGGGACACAAGTTATTAAAACATCCGGAGCCGCCAAATATGACTCCGATGAGAACGACATTTCCTCATCATCCTGCATAAAGTGTGACGGAGATATGACATTTCAGGGATCGAAGACATCACTTGCAAGCAGCGGTTCTGCCGGAAAAGGTATCAGCGTTGATGGTTCTTTAACAATCAACAGCGGTACATTATATGTCACTACCACAGGCAAGCAATATGTTTATGGCAGTCTCGACAGTTCGCCAAAAGGGATAAAAGCCGAGGGTGATCTTATAATCAACGACGGAAATATTATCTCTATCTGTTCAGGGGGTGAAGGCAGCGAAGGTATAGAGAGCAAATCAGCCCTGACAATCAACGGAGGAACTATTGAAACTGAATGTTACGATGACTGTATCAACTCTGCCGGCGCTTTGACAATCAATGGTGGGTCAATCTATTGCTACAGCTCAAACAACGATGCAATCGATTCAAACAGTACTTTGACGATCACGGGAGGTCTGATCATAGCTGCAGGCACGACAGCTCCGGAAGGAGGTTTTGACTGCGACAACAACACATTTAAAATTACAGGAGGAACATTGCTTGGAATAGGGGGATCGACAAGTACTCCTTCAAGCAGCAGTACTCAGAGATCAGTAATTTATAATGGCTCGGCAAATGCTGCTACCCTGATCACTTTCATCAATGCGGACAGCAAGGCAATAATGACCTATGATGTCCCTAAACAATATTCTCAAATGGTGATGCTCTACAGTTCATCATCACTTGAGAGCAGCAAGACCTATACGATCTATACAGGCGGGTCATTTACCGGTGGCACTACATTCCACGGCTTCACAACGGGGCAGACTTACACTTCAGGCAGCAAGGCTACTACATTTACTACCTCAAGCATTGTTACAACTGTTGGAACAACAACAGGAGGAAATACCCCCGGCGGTGGCGGAAGATTTTAAATCAGAATAGTTGTATATTTGTGGGAGAATCAAAACTCCCACAAATATGCTTCAAATCATATTGACCATACTGCTTCAACTCATTCCCGCTCAAATTAACGGACCGCGAGTTGAAGAAAAACTCGAAAGCGGCTGGCATTTCACCACAGGAGCGGCCAATGGAGCTGAAAAGCCAGAATTTGATGACAGCAAATGGCTGTCAGTAACAATCCCCCACGATTGGGCGATTTATGGACCGTTCAGTAGAGAATATGACCTCCAGAAAGTTGCAGTCACACAAAATGGAGAGGATGTTGCAACAGAAAAAACAGGCCGGACAGGGGGACTTCCTTATGTTGGCATCGGTTGGTATCGTACAGCATTTGACATTCCTGATTTCGATGCTTCTCTTAAAAGTGCCACCCTTCTATTTGATGGTGCAATGAGCGAAGCTGAGGTATTTGTTAATGGGACAAAAGTCTGTTTTCAGCCATACGGCTATAATTCATTCTCCTGTAATATTTCCGATTATGTTACTCCTTCCGGCAAGGGAAATCTGCTTGCAGTACGCCTGGAAAACAGGCCCGAATCTTCAAGATGGTATCCCGGAGCAGGTTTGTACCGAAATGTTCATCTGATAGTTACAGGCAAGACACATATTCCTGTCAATGGGACCTGTATCACCACTCCGCACGTGGAAAAAACATTTGCCACTGTTCATATTGCAACTGCAGTAGATAATGCGCCTGCGGTAGAAATAGTACCGAATAAATGGCATTCTGAAAAAACAGATGAAAATGCGAGCCGGCTGGGACTTCGCACGAAAATCATTGGTCCTGAGGGAATTGTTGTGGTTGAAAAAGAAACCGGATGGCAATATCCTGACGGAAATCCGTATGAACAGAATTTTGTAATTGACACACCTTCGCTCTGGTGTCCGGAACATCCTGCATTATACAAGGCTGTTCAAATATTATCAGTTGACGGTGAAGCCGTTGATTCGGTTGTTACTCTCTTTGGAATTCGCTCAGTGGAAGTCATTGCAGGTAAGGGATTTTATCTGAATGGAGAACGCAGAAAATTCAAAGGTGTCTGCAACCATCACGATCTAGGACCTCTTGGGGCCGCTGTAAATGAAGCTGCAATACGCTATCGGCTCTCTCTTCTCAAGGATATGGGCTGCGATGCAATCCGCACTTCACACAATATGCCATCTCCTGAACTTGTCAGACTCTGCGATGAAATGGGATTTATGATGATGGTAGAACCTTTCGATGAGTGGGATATTGCTAAATGCACGAATGGCTATCATCGATATTTTGCCGAATGGGCTGAAAAGGACATGGTTACAATGATACGGAACTTCAGAAACAACCCAAGTGTAGTAATGTGGAGCATTGGAAACGAAGTCCCTTCACAATGCAGACCTGAAGGGTACAAAACAGCCGCATTTCTGCAGGAAATATGTCACCGTGAGGATCCCACACGGCCAGTAACCTGCGGAATGGACCAGGTGACCTGCGTATTGGAAAACGGATTTGCCGGACTGCTTGATGTGCCGGGCTTTAACTACAGAACACACCGATATTTTGAGGGTTATGAAAAATTACCTCAGGGAATACTTCTCGGGAGTGAAACATCATCAACAGTAAGTTCGCGCGGAGTATATAAATTTCCGATATTACCCTCAACAGGAGCACTCTATGACGATCATCAATGTTCTTCATACGATTTGGAATACTGCTGGTGGAGCAATCTTCCGGAAGAGGATTTCATCCTTGCCGATGATTATGAGTGGACAATGGGACAATTCGTCTGGACAGGATTTGACTACCTTGGAGAACCCACACCATACGATACTGACGCCTGGCCAAATCACAGTTCCCTGTTTGGAATCATAGACCTTGCAAATCTGCCAAAAGATCGATATTATCTATACCGGAGCATTTGGAACACCTCTTCACACACCCTTCATATCCTGCCTCACTGGACCTGGCCGGGACGTGAAGGCCTCGAAACCCCTGTATTTGTATATACGGATTATCCTGAAGCTGAATTATTTGTAAATGAAGTCAGTTACGGGAAGCTTTCGAAAAGTAAAGGGACAGATGCTGACCGTGATACTCTCGCACATCAGAGGCGTTACAGACTAATTTGGGATAATGTAATTTATGAACCCGGCACATTGAAGGTTGTAGCTTATGACAATGTCGGGAACCGTGCTGACAGCGTTAAAATTCATACCGCAGGCAAGCCGTACAGACTCGAAGCCACAGCACACCGTTCAAGTTTTTCAGCAGACGGTAAAGACCTCGTATTTATTACAGTCCGATCACTTGATAAATACGGAAACCTTTGTCCTTCAGATAACAGGCTTGTGAAGTTTGAAGTTTCTGGTGAGGGGTCATTCAAGGCTGCCGCAAATGGAGACCCGTGCTGCCTTGATCTTTTTCATCTACCTGAAATGCACCTGTTTAATGGAATGCTTACGGCAATCGTCCAGTCAGGCAATGCTGCCGGAGAAATACATTTCAAGGCCAAATCAAAGATCCGCCCTGCTGAAATCACCTTCAAAGTTAAATAAAAGATTGATTTTATGAATAAAAAAAGAGAATGGCTTTTTCAGTCATTCTCTTTTTAGTTGAGATACCAGGACTCGAACCCGGACCGAGAGAGCCAGAATCTCTAGTGCTACCATTACACCATATCTCAGTTTCTCTCTTAAGTGGCGGCAAAGTTATAAAAAAATCCATAAACACAAGGAATATTTTTGATATTAAATTTTGGGGATATTTAAGTCTGATGTGTATCTTTGTAAAGACGCAATACTTAACAGTCAATTGATAATGGACAAATCTGAAAAAGTCGCTTTAATAATAAGCGACAATGGAATGGGGGTCGGAGCCGATGAGCTTAAAATGACCCTCGTTACTAATTACCTCTCTCTTCTTGTTGACGAGAAAATCAAATACTCTTATATCTGTTTTTATGGGAACGGAGTAAAATTATGCTGTGAAGGCTCACCGCTTATCGAACAGCTTGAAGCCATTGAAAAGATGGGAACCACTCTTATTATTTGCAAGACTTGCCTGAAATACAACAACTTGCTTGACAAAGTCAAAGTCGGAACTGTGGGTACAATGGGAGATATCCTCATGGTACACAGTATCTGTTCTAAAATTATTAAATTATAAATTTATGGACCATATTCGTCTGACACAATTCAGTCCCGGAGCCGGGTGAGGCTGCAAAATAGCCCCCAAGGCCTTGGGAGAGATACTGAAGAACAGCGCAGACGGAAAAATGTTTGCGAAACTGCTCGTTGGCAATGAGTCGAAAGATGATGCCGCCGTCTATGACATAGGCGACGGAAGGGCTGCTATAAGCACTACTGATTTCTTCACCCCGATTGTCGATGATCCTTTTGATTTTGGAAGAATTGCAGCAACAAATGCATTAAGCGACATATATGCAATGGGAGGAACTCCTTTGATGGCTGTTGCCATACTCGGCTGGCCCGTTGAAAAAATAAAACCTTCTATTGCCGGGGAAGTGATTTCCGGAGCAAGAAAAGTCTGCGATAATGCAGGCATTCCATTAGCAGGAGGTCACAGTATAAACAGCGCAGACCCATTCTTCGGACTTGCCGTCACAGGAATCATTGATATCAACAATGTTAAGCGCAATAATAAGGCCTGCGCCGGGTGTGATCTCTATTTGACAAAACCTCTCGGGATCGGGCTTGTCTGTTCTGCAGAAAAGTTCGGCGTGGTCAGAGATGAAGACATGAAAGAAGCTGTAAGACTTATGACTCAACTGAACAGTTGCGGCACTCTGATCTCAAGAATTGAAGGAGTAAAAGCGTTGACTGACATTACAGGATTCGGACTTGCCGGTCATACGATAGAATTAGCCGAGGGCAGCGGACTTACAGCAATCATAGATTTCGGTTCCCTTCCGAAAATCAGCGGTGTGGACTATTACATTGAGAAAGAATGTATGCCAGGCGGAACATTCAGAAACTATTCAAGCCTCAGCGACAAAATCGGGCAATACCCTGACGACAAGCCCATTAGCGAGTTCCAAAAAGATCTTGTCTGCGATCCTCAGACCAGCGGAGGTCTCCTTATAGCCATTCTTCCGGAGGCAACTGATGATCTCCTGAAGTTAGAAGGTCCATTTTACAAAATCGGCCGCCTTGTCGAATTCATGGGAAAACCCCTGCTGTTAAAATAAAGACCGGTATCGTTTATTAATATTACCTCTCTTCCGCAAATATCATAACCCCTATGACATCATTGCTTTAACTATTCGAAAACTTTCTGTGTTCTTACACCAACATCATAACCCATGGGACAACATTGAAGTACTCCCGGAGTACTCTGATCTACAGTTTCCCAATTCTTTTGTTTGTGTTTTCCATTAAAGAACCTTTTTGGAGTAAACTTTTTCTAGGACGACACAGGTTGCGTTTTTTACAATAAGTTAATAATGAGCAGATTGCCATTATTTTAGTCTGCATTTTGACGACTAAAATATCACCAATTCTGTGATTATATGGGAATTATGAAAAACGGCGATTAAATCTTTTAAGATTCCAAGTATTGACCAAGTAAAGCACTTTGCTGGAGCGCGATTGCCTGGTATTAATTTGTATTACCTCTCTTCCACGAACATCATAACCGGCGTTTTATACAATCATTTAGCCATTAGTTATTTAAGCAAATTTTAGTCGCATTTTTGTTGCATAAAATAATGCTAATACAATAATTATTACCTCCTTACAAAAAACGCAATAATCATCTGTCTTAAATTTTTGTTTAAGTTACGCTTACATCAATTCGTTTTTCCATACGTTAGCAAAAAGTTGCATTATGAATTTAAAGAAAAGAAGAATTGTCAAGCAGGGCTCTATTCAGCATATCTATCAAAATAAAGCTGACAGGACAATATTATTTTATGATCTGGAAGATTATCTGGTTCTTTATACAATTATCTCAATTACTGCAAAATCTCAAAAAGTAACCCTTTTAGGAATCTGCCTTATGATAGACCATATACATCTCCTTGCCGAGATTGATATGGCAGACACATTATGTCGTTTTGTAAAAAGCTATACCATTATATTTGCTCGCGCATACAACTCTGCACACAACAAGCATGGAAGAGTACTGAGGCGTACATTCGGAAGCGCGTCGAAATTGGGAAATAAAAAGATTAAAACTGCTATTTCATACTTATATAATAATCCAGTAGAGAAAAAAATTGTTTCAAAGGCACAGGATTATAGATGGAATTTCTTGGCTTACGCTAATTCACAACATCCATTTTCCAGAAAAATCATCCTTCGCAACATCTCTCAAAGACTATACTATAATATTAGACTGGTAAAATTCATGTATATAAACGACCAATGGTTATCATATTCCTTCATTTCAAATATATTTAAGGATTTGGATCAAGAAGAATCCGATCAACTTATTGATTATATAATTTCATTATATTGTCCAATTGATTTTAAAAAAATAGATACATATTATGGTGGTCACGATTCACTTATCCTTGCTATTAACTCAAATTCAGGAAGTGAATATGACATACATGAAGATTACAATACAGATTCGGACACAGTATATGATGAGATAAAATCAAGACTGTCCCTCATAAGACCAAATCAGCCTGTCAGGTCTGTAACTATTCTTGGGGAAAAAGAGAAACTGGAAATAATGAAACTGCTTCTGATCAAAACATCAGCCAAAAAATATCAGATTGAGAAATTTCTCCAAATTGACCGTTTTTAGTAATACGCTATCAATCTGCCATTTAAGCATATTTTATGCAACGATTTGCAGACTAAAAAATCACCAATATCCTACACGCCAATTGTTTACAAAAAACGCTTCATGGCTGTATGTCGAATGCGATCCAGACCGATTTACAAAAAACGCTTTATGGTATTATGCTGTATGTCATCCCGAGTTTCAGCCATAAACCGGGCTGGGGAATGTTTCCATGATCGAAATATGGATGATCAAGCAGATTTTCTGCACTTAAATAGAATTTAAACTGACCGGGAGACCATACAACTTTCGCATCAACCAACGAATAAGGTGAATAGCTCTTCAATTTTCCCGTACTTGCTTCCTGCTCATACACTTCATAATTACCGACTCTTTGTTGCCATCGATATGAAAGATTCAGAATGATATTCCTCATCGGTTTAAAGTCCATCGTAGCCACAAACTTGTTGCGCAAATATTCCAGGGCATATTTAGATTGAATATTCTCAACTGTTTCAATACTTTGGTCGATATGGCTGAATCCGATAAAAATATTGGAAATAACTGATTGACGATGCAAAAGCCTGTCCATGTCCAAATCAATCGATAATTCCTCACCGACCGTATTAACAGAGGTGTGATTAACAGAACGCCATAAAGCATCCTCCCCTTCCGAAATATCTCTAATCCAGTCAATCATATTCTTACCGCGATGATAATAAATATCTGCCTGAAGCCTTACTCCTCCGCGAAGAAACTTAATTCCGAATTCATACGCAGTCATCTCCTCCGGTTTGAGATATTTATCCGCTTTATGTCCTCCTACTGAATAATATAATTCAGTAAATGTTGGCATTCTTAACGAAGTATTGTATGAACCATATAATTTCCAGGCACTTCCGATCCTGTAACTTGCGTCAACCCCCGGATAAAAGCGAAAATCCATCTCATTCCAGCTATTCTTCGCAGCAGTCAGTCCTGCCGACAGAGTGAATTTCTTCAGTATAATATTGTGCTCCAGGTAAAAATTGATATTTGTCCTGTTCAGTCCAAGCTGATAATAGCGATCACTTCCACTGATTTTCTTCGCCTCGTTCAACGAGTCACCGAGTGCCGTACTGATTATCCCCTCATTTCGCATTTCAGCCCCAAACGCGGTCTTACCCAAAAATGTCTCGACATAACAATTCAGATTCAGTCCATAAACATTTGTCTTGTGGTAGTTAAATGGCACAATGCTTTCATCTCCTCTGAAAAGTTCAAAACGATCTGTCGAGTAATTCCAGTATATTGAAGGTTTGAAATGAAAGAACCCTTTTGTCTCAGCCTGAACGGCAAAATATGCTTTTGAGGTATGCTCGTACTGATCATCATATCTGGCGCTGTAAAATGTATTTGCACCAAAACCTTTTTCGGAAAGACCAGCATACCAATTTACATCTATTTCATTATCTGAAAATTTCCCCTGATAAAATGCTTTCGCAGTATTGAAGTCACTGTTTAATGCTCCTCCTGTATTTCTACTATAGCCGTCAGATCTGCCATAACTTGCCGAAATCTGATTATTAAACCGTCCACTTTTAATATTGCCTCTTGCTCCTCCTGTAAGATAGCCATAACTGCCGCCCTCTAAATGGATATCCGCACTGCTGGAATCCGCATTTTTTGTTACGATATTGATTGCTCCCACCAGTGATGAAGTTCCATAAACTCGTCCTGCAGGCCCTTCAAGAATCTCTATTCTCTCTATTTCATTCATATCTACCGGAATGTCAAGGCCAAAATGGCCTGTCTGGGGATCACAGATATTAATACCATTTAAAAGAATGGCTATTTGATCTGCAGACCCTCCCCTTATGCCTATGTCTGTCTGAATACCCATTCCGCCACGCTGTCTCACATCCACGCCAACTGCATACTTCAAAAGATCATTGACGGTTTCTGCGGGAGAAGATGCAATAGAAGCACTGTCAAGAATTGTAACCATTCTCGCCGATTTATTCAATGCGATCGGCACCCTATTACCACACACGGTTATCTCTTCTATACTGTCAAAAATAAAATCTGTCTCCTCAGACTGAGCCTTCAACACAGTCGTAGATGCAGCCATAAAAAAAATTGAAATCGCTATTACCCTTACTATTATATTCATTTCTATTTCAAAAACCTCAGATCTCCATTTCTAATAATAAATTTTTGTGATTCAAGATATTCACTTAGGGTAAATGCATTTTTACGATTAGTCCCGGATATTTCGCGAAACTCTCCAAGGCGCAACCCCTCACCAGGATGGGCAATAAAATGAGCTGTTATCTTCGATTTAACGTCATTGACAAACGGAGACCAAAAATAGTACTCCCCCGCTTTTTCAATAATCTTCTCGCTACGCAAGTATCTCAGAATATAAGAAGTCTCCTTTTCAGAAGCTTTTGTCCTGTAAGAGGCCTCTGCCACATCATGTTCAGTTAATGGAACAGAGTAGTTCTCCTGAAAAAGAATCTTCACTCTATTTATCTTGCCCTTCTCTTCTTCCGTCAATTCAGTTTTTGTCCCCGGAAGAATGAAGCTATTGTCTTTCAGAAGAATATATCCTTCACTGACAATCCTGTTCAAAGCAAGGGAAAAGGCACGGATATCAGATTCCTGCTCTCCGCAAAAATGGAAATCACCGGCAAATCCCAGCAGAGATGCACGATCAATACCGGTCACATTTAAAGGATTAGATTTATTATGTTTTTTAAGTCCGTCAACAAGAAGCTTCGCAAAATCATCAATCAACCTGCAATTCAAAACATAATTGTCAATAATGCAAGGTTTTACACCATCAACAACATCATATTCTCCTTCAATCATTTTTCTCACCTCACCCGGTGAAAGCAGAAGCGACCTGGAAAAGAAATCAAGATCATAGAGAATGCTGCCCTCTGCAACCTTTGACTTTATATACTGCAATTCACCTGAAGCCTCTTGATAAAGCCTTTCCAAAAGAACAGATGTACTTTTCTTATGAATCAATGGGTTAGGATCTATAATCCTCCCTCCTGCGAGAGTATAAGTGGCTGATGAGTCCCTGAATATCAGATAATCCCCGTATGCCCCAAACCAGTCGTGTTCCATTTCAGCCTGGGCTAGTCCGCAATCCCCGTTATGCTCAAGAATACGCAGGTTAACCTCAAGTTTTTTCGTACCTGTCAGCATCATCACAACCAACCGCTTTTTCTCAACTGGAATCTGTCCGTTATCAATATATTTCAACTCAACATCGAACAACCTTGAATGATGGAGCCTGTCAGAAGAGATTATATCTCCCAATTCGATATCCTCCTTTTTTACTCCGGTAAGGTCGATTGCCACCCTGCTCCCCTCTCCGCATTCCTCTACACTCTCATTGTGACGTTGGATATTACGGACCTTGCACTCTTTTTCTCCTGGATAAATCAGCAATGAATCATTCTTATGAATAGTTCCGTCGGCTACTGTTCCGGTCACAACCGCTCCGAATCCGGCGACATTGAAACATCTATCTACCGACATTCTGAAAAAATCTTTTACAACCTTAGGCTCAATATAATAATCTCCCTTCAGCAAATAATCCCTTAAAGCATCCACCCCAAGACCTGTAATAGCAGAAAGTCTGAATACCGGTTTCCCCTCAAGAAAAGTCCCGCGCACAAACTCCCTGATTTCATCCTCACACAAATCTATTCCATCGCTGTCAACCTTGTCGCATTTATTTATCACCACAATCCCGTTTTTCACACCCAACATCGAACAGATCCTCAAATGCTCTCTTGTCTGAGGCATAACACCATCATCTGCAGCAACAACAAGTATTGCAATATCAGTCGCCTGTGCACCTCTTTTCCTCATTGAGGTAAATGCTTCATGACCGGGCGTATCAAGGAAAGTAATATTCCTATCCTTTATCTTCACTGTATAAGCACCGATATGCTGAGTAATACCACCGGCCTCATTCTCAATTACATTTGTTGAACGTATAGCATCGAGTAATGAGGT
>CAZPLM010000056.1:0-11599 GCA_964587275.1 uncultured Muribaculaceae bacterium
AAAAAAAGCAGCCAGGAACTTGCCTCTGCTTTTTCCGGCCTTTTCAGCTTCTTCGCCTGAATTTTTCTTCAGGAAAAAGCTTACAGTCATTGGGATCATAGGGAAAACGCATGGTGTGAGAAGCATCACAAGTCCCCATCCCATTGCTTTGAGGATGATAGCCCATAATGATTTTTTACCGCCGGCATCTCCTGTCGAAGCATTGCTCTCATCCTGTGATATAGTGGCATTTGAGCCATTATCGGTATTATCAACTGATGAATTACCATCAGAATCTGTGTTTCCATCAACAGCAACTGCTCCTTCTGCAGCCTGAGCTGCTTTATCAGCAGCTGCATCGCCGGTTGCAGAAGAGGCATTGTTTGCATTGTCAGCGGCACCAGCCACTCTTGCAGGGAGTTTTACTTCAAACTCTTCATCAGTAGGAGGAATACATGTCCCCTCGTTGCATGCCTGCCACTCGATTGTCGCCGTAACTGTTGATTCTGAAGTCTTCAGGACCTCAACTCTCTGGCAAACAGTAACCTTATCACCGCATGTACCGATTTCCATACCGAACATTTCATCAAAATGTGTGTTGACCTTTGAAGTAATGAACGGCTTACCCACCAATTTTGCATTTCCCTTAAGATCAATAGTAAGCGATGTGGCATTAGGACCATCTTTATATGGACCGAGGTCATAGATATGCCATTCGCTTCCATCTATCGTGCCGACTAAACGGACCTCATAGACATTCCCTTCGACTTGAACAGCAGAAGCTTTCCAGCTTACCGGCTGCTGTGGCTGAGCCACCATTGGCAAACTCAAAAGAATGCCCAATAATAATGTTAGTAATCTTAGTTTTTTCATCAATTTAATCTAAAATTATTGAATTGAATTTAATTAATTAATTTTTCAAACGACTTTACTTAATAATATACACACAAAACGCATTTTACCCTTAACTATTCTATGTAAAATTCATCTCTGTATTCATACTCTTTCCTGAGTTTTTCAAATAAATCCGGATTATCCCGCAAATCTTTCACATCCCTACGGATATCGTATATTGACAGCAATTCCGCCGCAAGTTCATTTTGGCTTAATCCTCTGTATTTCAAACTACAACATTTTGTTTCAATTCTGAAATCCTTGAGTTGCTCTATCCCGAAGTGCTCACCTACCGTTCTGATAACGGCAGTAGTGCCATTCTCCTTTCCCTGCAAAGAATAGCCTGCAATATGAGGAGTTGCTATATCCACCATTCCAAGCATATCCCTGTTAATATCAGGTTCATTTTTCCAAACATCTATTACAGTACCTGAAAAATTTCCGAAATGTCTGAGCATCGCATTTTCATCTACCACCTCACCTCTTGAGGCATTAATGAAAATCGAGGACTTTTTCATATTTGAGAAAAAAACATCATCTGCAAAGTCAACATTCTCTTTCCAAAGAGGAATATGAAGTGTGACGATGTCCGATTCTTGCAATAAAAGAGCCAAATTTGAATAAATACCTCTTTTCCCCTCTCTCTTTTCCTTTGGAGGATCATTTAAAAGTATATTGAATCCCAATTTTTTCCCAAGAGCGGCTATCTTGCTCCCGACATGCCCTACGCCTATTACGCCTATGGTCTTATCTTTTAATGAGATATGCTTCTCTTCAGCAAGAGCGTACAGGGCTGTAAAAAAATACTGCATAACAGCAGAAGAGTTGCAGCCGGGGGCATTATCAACCTCTATTCCACATTGCGAACAATATTTTTCATCTATATGATCGGTTCCAATTGTCGCAGATGCAATCAACTCGACAGAAGATCCCTCAAGAAGCATCTTGTTACATTTTGTTCTTGTCCTGACTATCAAAGCACAGGCATTTATAATGTCGGAAGAAGTAATTTGTGAGCCTGTTATATATCTTACATTGAAATAAGGCTCCAGTACACCCTTTATAAAGGGAATATCATTATCTATAATGATTAATCGCTTCATTCTATAATAATTATGAAAGTCTCAAAGTTTTAAGAAAATCTCCTCCGAGTTCCAGGTTTATTCTTTTAATAATCTCACCTCGACTGGCATAAAGCTGCGTGCGGAGCACGGATGATCCGATCTTGCATGTCAGGCATTTGATCTTGAAATCGTAAAATTTATTCAAAGTAACAGAAGCAATCTCAGGCCCCACGACAGTATCCCAGGCATCAGCAACTCTTGCAATAAGAAGACCCTCTTCAAGTCCTTCATTACGTATCACTTCTTTTATAATATCACCTATTCTGGTTGTGTTCTGACGTCTCATTGCTCGCAGTATTCTCCATTAACCACATTATATGAGGAACACTCCTCGGTAAATGATTTTACTATATTGGAAATACGCACTTTATTGCTGTCTGTAATGAAAATCTGACCGAACTGTTCGCCGGAAACAACTTTCAGCAATTTTTCAACCCTTCCTTCATCCAATTTATCAAAAAGGTCATCAAGCAGAATTATGGGAGCAAACCCGTACAACTCTTTCATTAGAGAGAACTGTGCAAGTTTTAGGGCAAGAAGGAAGGATTTTTGTTGTCCCTGAGAACCACATTTCTTTATTGGATACCCTTCCATTTCAAATATAATGTCATCTCTTTGGACACCGACAGTAGTATATTTGAGCAACCTGTCTTTATACGCCTCACGGCGGAGAAGATTATCTAAAGAATCCGTATCAAGATCAGAGACATAATTAATCTCAATTGATTCCTTCCCTCCTGAAATAAGTTCATAATGACGTTCTGTCAAAGATTTCAACTCTTTGCAAAGTTCACTTCTCTTACTGTAAATATATGCGGCATAATTATTCAACTGCATTGACAGAGAGTCAAGAAGATCATCAGAAATCACTTCGTTCTTGAGAAGTCTGTTTCTTTGAGCAAGAATCTGATTGTAAGCCTGAATGGTTTTCAGATACCTTCGATCAATCTGAGACAGAATATAATTCATAAAACGCCTGCGCTCCTCACCAGAGTCGTTTATTAGTGACGTATCTGAAGGAGAGACCATAACGATCGGATAAACACCTATATGGTCGGACAGTCTTGAATAACACTTCTCACCTTTTTTTACCTGTTTCGACTCACCGTTCCGTAAAAGGATTGAGACCTTATCAGATGAACCGTTTTCAGAAGCAAATAAGCCATTTAGCACACATTCATTCTCACCATGAGTAATAGTGAATTTATCGGAGGGGAAAAAATAACTTTTTGTCATCGAAAGATAGTAGATGGCGTCAAGAAGATTTGTCTTACCCTCACCATTGTTCCCATTAATACAATTAACCTTTGGAGAGAACTCGATCGAGGCTTTTCTAATATTCTTAAAATTCGATAAATATATTTTTTTTAGATACATGACATTCTCGGGAAAGCAAAATTACAAAATATTGTTTGGGATTTCTATTTTTGTTGTAATTTTGCAACTCTGTAATCGAAATATAATATTATTAAATATGGCAAAATCTAACAAACAGATCAAAAAAGAAGAGGATAAGTCAGTCGGACAGGCAGTAGGCAGTCTTGAATCTTTTTTAAAGGACAACAGTAAGATGATATTGAATATCATCCTCGGTATTGTCGTAGTAATTGCCGCTATTATGGCAATAAACAAATGGTATGTCAAACCGGCAAAACAGGAGGCAATGGCTCAAATGTTTGCAGCTGAAAGTCATTTCCGTTCAAATGACTTTGAAAAAGCCCTTAACGGTGACGGCAACTCAATGGGTTTCCTGGAACTGATTGACCAGTACGGGAAAAAAGGCGGACGCATCATCTATTTTTATGCAGGTGTTTGCCAGCTTCAACTCGGTGAATATACCGAAGCAATCAATCTATTGAAAAAATACAGCGGGAAAGATGATATTATCTCGGCAAGAGCTCTCTGCTGTTTAGGCGACGCTTACGCTGGAAACGGCAATAACAGTCAAGCTCTTTCTTATTATGAAAAAGCAGTCAAAAAAGCCGACAATATCTACACGGCCCATTACCTTTTCAAAGCAGGAATTACAGCTGAAGAGATGGGTAACAATGACAAGGCTCTCAAATTTTATCAGGAAATTTCAGACAAGTACCCACAATCAATTGAGGCTCAAGATATCAACAAGTATATTTATCGCATTAAAAACAAATAATTGAACTTTTACAATGGGAAGAGCTTTTGAATTCAGGAAAGAGAGAAAATTTAAACGCTGGGGCAATATGGCCCGCACGTTTACGAGAATCGGTAAGGAAATAACCATAGCCGCAAAACAGGGCGGTACTGATCCTATCGGTAATCCGAGACTCAGATCTCTCATCCAGACAGCCAAGTCGGAAAATATGCCAAAAGACAATATCGACAGGGCTATCAAAAGAGCAATTGAAAAGGATCAGGGTGATTACAAGGAAGTTGTCTATGAAGGCTTTGGCCCTCACGGTGTAGCGTTTCTAATCGAGACTGCCACAGATAATACGAACCGCACGGTAGCTAATATCAGAAGTTACTTCAACAAGTTCGGAGGTACTCTCGGCACATCAGGCAGCGTTGAGTTTATGTTCGACCATAAATGCGTTTTCAGGATCAAGGATGACCCGAATATTGACATTGACGAACTGGAACTGGAACTTATTGACTTCGGAGCAGAAGAGGTGTTCCGCGACAATGAGGAAGCTGAAATATTCATTTACGGCGAGTATACAGCAATGGGCAATATTCAAAAATTCCTGGAAGACAAGGGATATGAGATTATTTCCGCCGGATTTGAGAGAATTCCCAATGTCGATCTCAAACAGATAGCAGTTGAAGACAGGGATGCGCTCAACAAAATCATCGAACGGCTTGAAGAAGATGATGACGTTCAGAATTTCTATCATACGATGGAGATTTAACACGTTATCGACAGAATGAAAGGAAGGTGACTAAACAGTCTGAAAACTGTGCAGTCATCTTTTTTTATAAGATGCTGTAAAGTGACAGTGTTTGAAAAGATTGAAAATTTCTTAAAATTATTTATTATCTTTGTCAGATTAATGTTAAATTTTAAGAAAAAAATATGGAATTAACTCACATTGAACACCTTGGTATTGCAGTAAAGTCATTGGACGAAGCAATTCCCTATTATGAAAATATATTGGGATTAAAATGTTATTCTATTGAAGAAGTACCTGACCAGAAAGTAAGGACAGCATTCTTCAAAATCGGACAGACAAAGTTGGAACTTCTTGAAAGTACCTCACCTGACGGGACAATTGCCACATTCATTGAAAAAAGAGGCGAAGGCATACATCACATTGCTTTTGCAACCAAAAATGTCCGTGCCTGCCTTGATGATGCAGCAGCAAAAGGAATCAGACTGATCGACAATGAGCCAAGAAAGGGTGCTGAAGGTCTCAACATTGCTTTTCTTCATCCAAAATCTACCGGAGGAGTTCTTACTGAGATTTGTGAGAATCCAAATGATAAATAGTTCTGCTCGATAAACAACAAATAAACAAAATAAAATATATCATACAATGAGTCAACAACTCGAACAAGTTAAAGCGCTTATCGAACTGAGAGATAAAGCGCGTCTGGGCGGCGGTCAGAAAAGGATCGATGCCCAACACGAAAAAGGCAAATATACTGCCCGTGAAAGAATCGGCATGCTTCTCGATGAAGGAAGTTTTGAGGAATTCGATATGTTCGTCACACATCGCTGCACAAACTTTGGAATGGAGAAGAATTCTTTCCCCGGTGATGGTGTAGTTACAGGTTACGGTACAGTCAATGGCCGTCTTGTATATGTTTTCGCACAGGATTTTACTGTTTTCGGGGGATCACTTTCCGAGACTATGTCACAGAAGATTTGCAAGGTGATGGACCAGGCAATGAAGGTGGGCGCACCCGTTATCGGTTTGAACGATTCAGGCGGGGCACGTATCCAGGAAGGTGTCAATGCACTCGCAGGATATGCCGAGATTTTCGAAAGGAATATTCTCGCTTCAGGAGTTATCCCTCAGATATCAGCGATTCTTGGCCCTTGTGCCGGTGGATCGGTTTACTCCCCTGCCCTGACTGACTTCAATATCATGGTCAAGAACACAAGTTATATGTTTCTTACAGGTCCTGCGGTTGTCAAACAGGTACTTGGCGAGGATGTCACTCAGGAACAGTTAGGCGGTGCAAGCGTCCACGCATCAAAAAGCGGTGTCGCACACTTTGCCTGTGAAAATGAGGATGATGTAATTTCTACAATAAAAGAGTTGTTGAGCTATATTCCACAAAATAATATGGAAGAGCCTCCTTACATCCCGACAGATGACCCTGTTGACCGCGTGGAAGACTCACTTAACGAAATAATTCCTGACAGTCCTAACTCACCATACGATATGTATGAAGTGATCAACAATATTGTTGATGACGGGAAATTCTTTGAAGTACACAAAGATTATGCGAAGAATATCATCGTAGGATTCGCACACTTCGGAGGCAAGTCAGTCGGTATAGTTGCAAACCAGCCAAAGACCCTTGCTGGTGTCCTTGACATCAACTCATCAAGAAAAGGTGCTCGTTTTGTCAGATTCTGCGATGCATTCAATATTCCGCTTGTAACACTTGTCGATGTTCCGGGATTCCTGCCTGGTACACAGCAGGAGTACGGAGGAGTCATCCTTCACGGAGCAAAATTGCTCTACGCTTACGGTGAATCGACTGTACCAAAGGTAACAATCACTCTTAGAAAATCTTACGGCGGATCTCATATTGTTATGAGCTGCAAACAATTGCGTAACGACATCAACTATGCATGGCCAACAGCCAACATTGCTGTCATGGGAGCAGACGGAGCCGTTGCCGTCCTTTATGCAAAGGATATCAAGAATGAAGAGGATCCAGACAAGAGAGCAGCTCTGACAGAAGAAAAGAAGAAAGAGTACAATGATCTCTTCTGTAACCCTTACAAGGCTGCCAGCTATGGATATATCGATGACGTGATAGAGCCGAGAAACACTCGTTTCCGCATTATCCGCGCTCTTGAGCTTCTCTCAACAAAAAAATTGACAAATCCTGCCAAAAAACACGACAACCTTCCTTTGTAACAAATTAGGAGAGCATATAATGAGAAAATTCAAATATATAGCGGTCATCGGGCTGATACTGTTCAGCCTTGAAGCCGCGGCTCAGAATCAGAACAGTATGCGCATCAACGAGGTTATGATCAACAATACCAATAATATGGTTGATGACTTCGGAAAACACAACCCATGGATAGAGCTTTTCAACAGTTCATACGGTACCGTTGATCTCGGGGGATGCTTTCTTACTGACGATCCTGACAATCTGAAAAAGTACATCATTCCCAAAGGTGATGTAAAGACAAAAGTCAAACCGCGTCAGCATATTATATTCTGGGCTGACGGAGAAAGATATCACGGCACATTCCATACAAACTTTGTACTTGAAGCCGGGAAAGAGATCTTATTTATCAGCAGCGACGGACGCACAATTATCGACAGGATCAGGATCCCCGCAAACATCGAAGAAAATCAATCTTATGCACGATTGCATGATGGATACGGGACAGACGATGGAAATACCGATGGATGGCATCTTACAATGCAGACTTCTCCATGTACATTCAATTCAGGAGTCGATTCCGAAACCAAGAGCATGATAATGAAGAAACAGGACCCTTACGGATGGATTATGGCCGTAACGGCAATGAGCGTTGTTTTCCTTGCTCTGATAATCCTCTATTTTATTTTCAAATTAACAGGCAAGCTGTCTGTTCGAAATGCGAACAAAAAAGCAGCAGTTGCCAAGAAAATTGAAAATCCGAAGGTATTGAACAGAGAGGTATCGGGAGAAACCTTTGCTGCAATAGCCGCATCACTTCACCAGTATTTTACTGAAAACGAGGCCCATGATGAAGAGAGTTACATCGTGACTATGCATCATACCGACAGATCGTACTCTCCTTGGAGTTCAAAAATTTACGGCTTGCGTCAACTTCCAGAAATCAAGAACAAAAAATAAATTATCCGACACAATATTATGAAAGAATATAAATTAAAAATCAACGGCAACGACTATAATGTAGTAATCGACGAAGTCGAAGGCACAACAGCCAACGTTGAAGTTAACGGAACTCAATATCAGGTCGAATTTGACAAGCCTGTTGCAAAACCAAGACAGGCTCAGATGTCAAGGCCAAAAGCTGAAAGCGCTCAATCTTCTCAAAAACCGGTCGTTTCCGCTCCTGCCGTCTCATCAGGCGGGACAGTGATTGAATCACCTCTTCCGGGAGTAGTTCTTGAACTGAAAGTCAATATGGGCGATTCCGTAAAAAAGGGACAGACTCTTATGATCCTTGAGGCAATGAAGATGGAAAATTCCATTGAGGCCACAGCCGACGGAACAGTAAAAGCAATAAAAGCAAATAAGGGCGACTCTGTTCTGGAAGGAGCTCCTCTAATTGTATTAGGATAATGAATACTATTATAGACAATCTGAGGCAATTTTGGCAATTCACAGGATTTGCCAACTGCAACTGGCAGTACCTTCTCATGATTGCTATCGGAATATTTTTCATATTCATAGCAATCAAAAAAGAGTGGGAACCACTGCTGCTCATTCCTATCGGATTCGGAATCATCATAGGCAACATACCTTTGTTCGCCGGTCTTAACGTTGGAGTATACGAAGAGGGATCTGTCCTCAATATTCTCTATCAGGGAGTTCAGAAAGGGTTTTATCCACCTCTGATATTTTTGGGAATCGGTGCAATGACTGACTTTTCCGCGTTGATCTCCAATCCAAAGCTACTCCTGATCGGGGCAGCTGCTCAATTTGGAATTTTCGGAGCTTATGCCATCGCTCTTGCCATTGGTTTTGAGCCGGCTGAAGCAGGTGCCATCGGTATTATCGGTGGAGCTGACGGGCCGACAGCCATTTTCCTCTCATCAAGGCTCGCGCCTGATCTTATGGGAGCAATCGCCGTATCTGCATATTCCTATATGGCTCTTGTTCCTGTTATTCAACCACCTGTAATGAGACTTCTTACTACAAAGAAAGAGAGACTGATAAGAATGAAACCCCCGAGAGCAGTCTCCCCTACCGAGAAGAAGATATTCCCTATTATCGGAATTCTGCTGACAGCATTCATTGTACCTTCAGGCCTACCATTGCTTGGTATGCTATTCTTCGGTAACCTGCTAAAAGAGAGCGGTGTTACAAGAAGACTTGCAGAAACGGCAAGAGGACCGCTGATTGATATTGTAACAATATTGATCGGTTTGACAGTCGGTTGCTCGACTCAGGCAGACAAATTCCTTCAGGTACGCTCAGTTTATATATTCCTCCTTGGCGCAGGTTCATTCTTTATTGCAACAGCAGCCGGTGTATTATTTGTAAAATTCTTCAACCTGTTCCTTAAACAGGGCAACAAAATCAACCCGCTTATCGGCAATGCCGGAGTATCAGCCGTACCTGATTCAGCACGAGTTTCCAATAATGAGGGATTGAAATATGACAATAAAAATTATCTTTTGATGCATGCGATGGGTCCAAATGTGGCAGGTGTTATCGGAAGCGCAGTGGCAGCCGGTATCCTTCTCGGATTCCTCGCCTAATGATCTGAAATAATTTAATATTCTATTTCGCACGGAAGAAGTTCAATATTTCTTCCGTGCTTATTTTTGGAATAATTTATGCTTAATTTTATGGAAAGCTATATAAACTTATTTATTTTTATAACTTTGATGATTATTTCAATAAAAATCAATATTTATGCAAAACAAATTGCAAGAATTGACTGACAAGCTCTATAATGAAGGGCTGGCAAAAGGAAAACAGGAAGCACAGGAAATGGTTGAAAAGGCTAAGGGAGAAGCCGAAAAGATAATTTCTGAAGCAAAATCACAGGCATCTCAGATTTCAGCGGATGCTCAAAAAGAGGCGGAAGAGTTGAAGACAAAAGTCGAAAATGATATCAAGATGGCCTCAACCCAGACTCTTTCCTCCCTGAAACAACAGATAGAATCATTAGTAACAGCAAAGTCTATCAATCCGTCAACCGGAGCCGCAATGTCTGATCCTTCATTTATTAAAAAAATAATTGAAACAATAGTCAAGGCCTTTAATGCCGTCAATCCTGACGCAGTTTCCCTTGACATGATTCTTCCGGAATCAATGAAATCGGAACTTGTGAAGTTTATTGAATCGGGAATTGACAAAACTCTTTCAAAAGGCATTAACGTTGATTTTTCAAAAAAGATGTCCAACGGTTTCAGCATAGCGCCTAAAGAGGGAGGTTATTTTCTCAGTTTTACCGAAAAGGATTTCGAAGAATTATTGGGTGAATATCTACGCCCTGCAACAAAGAAGATTTTATTTGGTGAATAGCGTACGATAATGGACAATTATCCATATATAATTGCGGGACTGCCGGATTTAACTCTTGATTTTGAATATCATCAGTTCGATTATGACCATGTTCGCGAAGCAATATACAATGATTGCTCTGAAGAGGACAAGCGGCTGATCGAATGGCTTGACTTCGGATTCGATGAGAAAAATCTTTCCCCTCATTTCTACAGAGCAAGCGGCAAATGCAAAAACCTTTTTATTAAAGAGTTCTTTTCGTTTGACCGTCTTGTCAGAAATGAAAAAGTAGCCTTTCTATCCGGTAAAAAAACAGATTCCGAATTTGAAGAGAAATCAATGGTACAAAAAGTTTTCGAGACCAAAAATATCATTGAGCGTGAAAAGCAGCTGGACAGTCTGATGTGGAATTATGCGAACTCTATAATAACATTTGAGTTTTTTAATATCAATGTTATACTCTCTTTTCTCGTAAAGGCGCGGATTATATCAAGATGGAATAAACTTGACAAGAAGACCGGAGAAGAATTGTTCGGTAAGCTTGTAGATGAGGTCCGTGGCACATTCAAGGGAGTCGAGTTCAATGAACAGAAATAATAAAAGTAATAAATAAGTATGAAAAGTACAGGAACAGTAACAGGCATTATCTCAAATTTGGTTACAGTCGAATATACCGGACATGTATCTGAAAATGAGATCTGCTATATAGACCTGAATGGAGAGGAACTTATGGCCGAAGTCATAAAGGTGACAGGCAAGAATGCTTTCGTTCAGGTTTATGAAAGCACCAGGGGACTGAAACAGGGCAACAGGGTGGAATTTCAGGGGCACATGCTCGAAGCCACTCTTGGTCCGGGTCTTCTTTCAAGCAGTTATGACGGCCTTCAAAACAATCTTGCAACAATGACAGGTGTATTTCTTAAAAGAGGAGAATACACAGACCCGCTTGATCACGACAAAATATGGGAATTCACACCTGTTGCAACAGTTGGAGACAAGGTACAGGCAGCAGATTGGCTCGGTGAAGTCAAGGAGGGATGGCTTCCTCACAAAATAATGGTACCATTCGCATTTGAAGGAGAATACAGTATTAAATCCATTGTTTCAGCAGGAGAATATAAGATTGATGACACCATTGCCGTTTTGACAGATGAAGAAGGTGAAGATCACAATATCACAATGGTTCAGAAATGGCCTGTCAAAGTCGCAATAGGTGGATATGTGGAGAAGCCGAGACCATTCAG
>CAZPLM010000057.1:0-2112 GCA_964587275.1 uncultured Muribaculaceae bacterium
GATCGCACCTCAATTATATCCTCGTCAGGTACATTATAAATCCCTTCAAAGCAGGACTTGTCATAATGGTGCGTTGCAAATGTCTCCCCAAAAACACGGGAATGAATCTGTTTCCATTCCGGCGCAGTCCATGTCGAATAGTGAACTCCGTTGGTAACATAGCTCAAATGAAGCTCTTCCGGCAAATATCCTGGCCACATATCCGCAAATATTTTTTGACTGACACGTCCGTGGAGCCAGCTGACGCCGTTTACCTCCTGAGAAATCGTTGCCGCAAGCACACTCATAGAAAATTTTTCGGAAGGATCTGAAGTGAGTTTGCCAAGATCCATCAATGTTTCCCAGTCGATTTTCAACCTTGCAGGATAATGAGCCAGATAGACTCTCAATAAGTCTTCTGAAAAAGCATCATGTCCTGCCGGCACAGGAGTATGTGTAGTGAAAAGTGATGAACTCCTCACGACTTCCATGGCCTCCGGGAATGACAGATTATAATCCTCAATATATTCACGAAGCCTTTCAAGCCCCATAAACGCAGCATGTCCCTCATTGCAATGATATATCTGAGAATCAATATTCAATGCGCGCAATGCCCTTATTCCTCCGACACCAAGAAGAAGTTCCTGTTTGAGCCTGTTTTCCCAGTCTCCACCGTAAAGATGGTAGGTAACCTGGCGGTCTTCAGGCAAATTTCCTTCAAAATCAGTATCGAGCAGATAGAGATCAGTACGTCCTACCTCTACTTTCCATATCCTTGCATAAATATTTCTTCCGGGGAAAGCGACACTTATAGTGATCCATTCTCCATTTTTGTCAAGGACAGGTGAAGCAGGTATTTTCATAAAATCCTGCGGTTCATAATTGGATTCCTGATCTCCCTGTGCAGAAAGATGCTGAGTAAAGTAACCATATCTGTACAGCAATCCTACAGCCGTCATATTGACCATCATATCACTTGATTCCTTCAGGTAATCTCCCGCAAGGATCCCAAGTCCTCCTGAATAAATCTTCAAAGAAGTATCAAGTCCATATTCCATACAGAGATATGCAATCGATGGCCCTTTGCGTTGTTTTTTGCCGGCCATATAATCTGTAAAAGAAGCATAAACGGCATCAAGTTTCTGAAGGAACTGTTCATCCTTTTCAAGCACCTTGTAACGCTTGAGACTGATCATGTCAAGCATTGCCAAAGGATTGCCTTTTGAAACTTTCCACAATTCGATATCCACCGACTTAAAGAGATCTATTGCCTCCTGATTCCAGCACCACCACAGATTCTTGGCAAGCTGGTCAAGACGTTTCAGTCTTTGAGGCAACTGGCGATTGATCATAATTCTCCCCCATGAAGGATGGTTGCTCGCAATTTTCTTAAATGAAGTTTGCTTGTCATCGGGTATTTCAGGATATTCTCCGAACGCTGTAACAATCTTCTCTATCGCCTCCTTATATGCATCTTTATAGTAAACAATGTTATTTTCCCACAGCGCAATGGTTGACACCTGCTTGGCACTTTCCATATACTCCTTCATTTTCTCCGGAGTAAGGGACGATATCTCAACAATCCTGTCCACAACTGCATCTACCACATCATTATAATTGACATCATTTCTCTTGATAATATCAATTCCTTCACTGTTCTTATCCTTAGGATAATGATCCTTTACCCATAATCCGAATCCTGCAAGAGTGGTTGTAACCGTTGGAATCTTAAATGCAAGTGATTCAAGTGGAGTATATCCCCAAGGTTCGTAATACGAAGGAAATACTGAAAGATCCATTCCACCCAGCAAATTATAGTAGGTCATATTGAAGATACCGTCATTGCCGTTCAAATATGTCGGAGCAAAGAAAACATCAACTTTTCCATCTTCTGAATTATTGAGATTCAATGCTTTCAGTCGGTTCCTGATAACATCGAAATCATCCATCAGATAATGTGTGACATTTGTGGTATATGTTGATGAAGAATTGTGCATTTTATCCAGAATCCCTTTGTCCGGACCGTTGTTCCCAGACGGAACCATTATGAAAGCCAGCACTTTCTTACCCTTATATCCACCTGTTGCCAGACGGCTTAATGCGTCAATAAAGACATTGATTCCTTTATTTTCA
>CAZPLM010000057.1:2122-11492 GCA_964587275.1 uncultured Muribaculaceae bacterium
TAACGGCCACTGATGCATATCAGCATCTCGCTTCCATCATACTTATGTCCGCTCATAATCGAAGCTGTCTCAAACAGTTTCTTGCGCGCATCTGACCTGTACCGGTCATATTCCGACTCTGCAGGGGTGAAGCTGTTTTCAAATCCGTTCGGTGTTATGACATCAACTTCTCTTCCGAGAAACTGCTTACATTCGACGGCAGTTATCGCGCTTACAGTGGTAAAAACATCTGCATTTGTTGCAGCGGCTTTTTCAAGAGAATGGCGTGAAACGACTCCGTATTCTTTTGCCAGATCATCACCATTCATAGTAGCAAGCTGGTCATACAGAGGACGATTCTTGCAAGCCACGCATCTGCCTACAACAGTCGCATGAGTTGTAAAAATAGTTCCCACAGGAATTCCTATACTCTTGATATAGAGTAATCCGGCACCTGTCATCCATTCATGGAACTGAGCGACTACTTTATGATGCGACTCGATATTAAATTTGATAAAGCTCTCTATCACTTTCCCGGCCGCATAGCCAAACAGAGCCGATTCAATATAATCCCAATTTCCGCTGAGCGAGTCAACCTTGTATCTTTTCCAAAAATCCGTAAGGATCTCGTTCTTCTTAGAAATATATGGTGTAAAATCAACAAGAATAGCTATCGGCTCCCCTGCTACATTCCATCTTCCAATTCTGATTCTCAATCCCTCAGCAGCGGCAGCGCTTTTCCATGAACGAAAAAGGGACGGGTCCTCTGTAAATTCAGGATTCTGTTTTGTCTCCATCCAGACATCAGGACCGATATGTATATGATTTTTTTTGTTTTTAAATTCTTTCCCGAGGTACAATGCTTTAGTTGCAAGAACAGTATGAATTCCACCAACTTTATTGCACACCTCCCAACTTACCTCAAACAAGTAGTCGGGCATAGTCTTTTCTGATTCCATTTTTTAAATAAATAAAGTACTGTTATTTCTTCTTCGGCCCCACGCTCTTCAACTTGGAAGCCACTCTTAATTCAAAATCGCTCAAGACATTCATATAATTGATGAATGCCTCGTAAGGCGTATCGTATGGATTAAAATAACTGTGGACAGCGCCATCAGAGAAAAATTTGGTACACATATAATAAAAGTGATCACTTTCCTGAAGTTTTCTGTACACGTTCTCAAGATTCTTATCCTTTGTTTTGGCCACATTATCGCTTAATGAGTTGACCTTTGAGAAGGCTTCACTCTGCAACTCGTTTCCAAGCCATGCGCTTGTATCGCGCTCTTCATCCGCCCATGAGATAGGAAACGGCACATGAAGCGGAGCAACCGGTTGATGTGCTTTCGCCACCTCGCTCGGAGTCCGGAACTGAATTGACGTATAGTCAAGTATCGCTCCGGGTAATGCTCTTATAAAATCAAAAATGCCTGAATCGGCTTTCTGGTGCTCACCGAATGTCTCATAATCCATAAAAAGATTGATAACATCATCCTTTTCCAGTGCGCTTGCCAGCCATCCTGCATATTTTTCTGCAGTGAGCGGCCAGCTCTCCCACCCCCTATTTGAGAAGCGGAATGCTATGTCATCACTTAATGTGGAGTTCCTGAGCAACAGCTTCAGACGAGGATTGATAGCATTGGTATAGATAAAATTCGGGCTTTTCCATCCCAAAATATGTTTTGCTCCCTCAGTCAGCATGGCCTGAAAACCCATTGAAGCAACGGCTTCACCTATCGTATCGGAATAGATAAGTTCAGTATTGCGGAAAGTAACTGGTTTAACGCCGAAATGATTGAAAATAGCTTCTGCATGAAGTTTCACCTGCTTCTTGAACTCTGAAGGAGAAGAGAGAGAGGCCAATGAGTGCGAATAGGTCTCTGCAAGAAATTCCACACTTCCGCTTTTTGCAAGAGATTTGAAACTCTCCAATACTTCCGGAGCATATTTTTCAAACTGCTCTATGGCAACACCTGAAATTGAAAATGCAACCTTGAACTGTTTGCCGTACTTTTTGATAAGGTCCAGCAGGATCTCATTTGCAGGAAGGTAACACCTTGAGGCAACTCTGCGCATTATAGTTCTGTTGGCAAATTCATCAAAGTAGTGAAAATCATTACCTATATCGAAAAACCTGTATAATCTCAACCTATCCGGCTGATGTACTTGAAAATACAAGCATATACTTTTTGTCTCCATATCGTAATTTTTAATTATTTCTTAATAACGGACGCATACACATCCTTAATTTTCTTTGCAGCATTATCCCACTTCAGAGAATTAACCTCATCCATACCATTTTTTACTGCAAAATCTGAAAGAGACGGATATGCAAGCAATGCATGAATTGCATCTGCCAGCCCGTCAATGTCCCAAAAATCAACCTTCAACGCATATTTCAGTACTTCTGCGACTCCTGACTGTTTGGAAATAATAACAGGGACATTGGATCTCATCGCCTCAAGAGGAGAAATCCCGAAAGGCTCTGATACAGAAGGCATGACATAGACATCTGAATACGCAAACATTTTCTGTACATCTTCTCCCCTGAGAAAGCCGGTGAAATGGAATCTGTCTGAAATACCGAGTTTTGCCACACGACGAATAGAACGGTTGAACAAATCACCGTTACCGGCCATCACAAAACGCACATCATCTCTCATCTTCAGAACCTTGTTTGCCGCCTCTATGAAATATTCAGGTCCTTTCTGAAACGTTATCCTGCCAAGAAATGTAACAACCTTCTCGGAAACGCCTCTTTTAACCTGAATATTGTCTCTTCCGGCAAAATCAACAGCATTATGCACAGTAATGACCTTCTTTGGATCAATACCGTATTTGTTGATCACAATATTTCTTGTCAGATCACTTACTGTAATCACCTTGTCAGCTTCCTTCATTCCGGTCTGCTCGAGAGCATATACCAGAGTATTGATATTCTCTCCTGAACGATCGAACTCGGTGGCATGAACATGGATAACCAGCGGCTTACCGCTAATCCTCTTTGCTGCAATGCCGGCGAGATATGTCAGCCAGTCATGTGCGTGGATTACATCAAATTGATTTTCCGCAGCAATCGCCCCTCCAACCATAGCATATCTGGAAACTTCTTCCATCAGATTTGTGCCGTATTTTCCGGAAAATTTATACTTCTGCTTAAAGTGAATCTTAAATTCATCTGTCTGAACCTTGCGTTCCTCAACTGATAATTCTGAAAATGCCACAGGGTCAATATATGGCATAAGGTTGGATCCCACTCTCAGAAATTCAACCTTGCCTAAAAACTCATTGACGTCCCTGCATGTATCATATACCTCAACATCACTGGCATTAATTATTCTGACAGAACTCTGGTCCTCGTCACCTGAGGCCGACGGCATGACAAACAACACATCCACATCATTATGTGCCAAACCATTGGTCATACCGTAACAGGCAGTTCCAAGTCCTCCTGAAATATGCGGAGGAAATTCCCAGCCAAACATCAAGACCCTCATAATGCCTCCTCCTCTTTCTTGTATTTATTAATCATATACTTAACCCTCAAGATTTCAGCCGTGCCTGTAGCGGAATTGATCGCTCCATGCGGATAATGAGGAGGATCGCCGTCATAAATCTCAGCTATCGCTCCTATGCGGTGAATATTGATATCTTCTTCAAATCCGGCAATCAGTTCTTCAGCCGTTCTTATGAACGATACTCCAAAAAGCTTGAAATTGGCAGCCACGTACATACCGAGCAGCCATGGACGTGTCGAACCGTTGTGGTAGGCCAATTCGCGCCTGCTCTGGTCTCCGTCATAAACTCCTTTGTACAGAGGGTTTTTAGGAGATAGAGTCCTTATTCCTCTTACCGTTACAAGCTGTTGTTTAACAGAAAGAAGAATATCAGCCTGAACATCCTCGCTGACAGGGCTGTAAGGGAGAGCACACGCATAAAGCTGATTTGGCCTTGTAAAGGCATTTTGCCCCTTTTCATCCACATAATCAGCAAGATGATGTCTCTCTTCCACCCAAAAGACATTATAGAAATTATCTCTAATTGTTTGAGATAACCCACTGCATTTTTTTATGAATCTTGTATCGCTGCCATGCTTTTTTTCCATCTTGATGGAAAATTCCAGAGCATCATACCAGATGGCATTGGTTTCAACCTGATAACCTGCTCTTTCTGTCAAAGGCTTACCATCGTGCATCGTATTCATCCAGGTCAGTCCGACACCCGGCTTTTTTGCCCATAACAGGCCGTTCTCATGGAGCTGTACCTCAGGTCTGCCATTGATATAGCTGTTGATTATTGTCCTGATAACCTTGCCATACCTGTCCCACAATTTCTTTTCATCTCCCGTATAATCGATGAGATGTTGGAGATTGACTGCAAGTCTCAACGGAGCTTCAACTTCATTTGATGAAGTATAGAGTTCGTCGAGATGCTTTTCTATCATGTCATCAAAAACTTTTGTGAAATTCTTCGTATTTCCATCATTGTAGAGAGTAAGTCCTGCAATACATAGTCCCGTATCTCTCAATATTCCTGTTCCCATCCATGAAAAGCCGGTACAAATTTCAAGTTTTCCATTCCGTTTTGCAAAGAGCTGCGAAGCGGAAACTTTCAAACAATCGTCAAAGCTGTCCCTTTTCCCGGTCTTGCCAACTTCAGTGGTAAATTTTCTTTTCATGAGTTCCGGATTGCATACAGATGTTGATGCGCAGAAAATAATTGTCTCTCCCTTCTTGACAGGCATTTCAAAATACCCTGGAACAAACAGATCTTCAGAACATTCGTATCCTCTTCTGCGCTCCTCGTTATATGTTATTCCGTAATACCAGTCAGGATTTGCCACATAATCTGCCTTTTTGGAGAGCTGAAGGTTTAAATCAGGGAATCCTTCATACATTTTGAAAGCACATCCGTCAGGAATCGATCTGTAACGTGTATTAGCTTCCGTATTGGCATGAGTAAGGGTATGTATGCTTCGAAACGCGAGAAAAGGCTTCAGCCTTAAGATTGTGTCTGAATGTGCATCTTCAAGATAATACTTGATAAGCAACTTGTCTTCATTTTTGACAAAGACCATTGATTTTTTAAGAATCATGCCACCGACACGATATGTTATTTCCGGAATGGGATCCATTTCGAAATTCACAATATACTTGTGCCCTCTCGGCTCATAAACATCACCGTAGCAATGAATGCCGAGATTAAAGGATTGTCCATGTTGAATCAGTGACTCGTCAAGCGCTGAGAGCAGAATAAACTTTTCTCCGTTAAAATTATCAATCGGAACTGTAAGCAGCCCGTGATATTTTCTCGTATTACAGCCTACAATCGTGGTGTTGGCATAAGCACCTGAACTGTTGCTGGAAATAAGTTCGCGCTTGAGAGAATATTCAAGATTGACCAATTCAGCTTTATTGAATTTTAAATAAGCCATACTTGTTTGTACTAAACGCTTTTAAAGTGCAAAGTTAACAAAAAAAAACACAAATGCCCTTTCGGGATTTATCGTTATTCTGATTTGAACAATACACAGGAAGACCTGGATGTTAAATAGAGTGAAAGAACATTTTTATCTCCCTTAAACTCAGTAAAATGAGGCACGCTATCATCATTTCTTCCAAAACCGCCGAATTGCACGGCATCACTGTCCAGTACTGTCATCCATTTTCCTGGGGTTACTTCAAATTCGTAATCATTAAATGAAAACTCCGGATTGAAATTAAATACGAAAAGATACCTTCCTCTCGTGAAAATCAGCACTTTCTTTTCCTCATCCGCTCTGAGACAAACTGTTATTTCCTTCAAAATATCATTCTCTGCAAAAAGGTGAATCATTGCCCTGTCAAACTGAAACAACCCTTTATATCTCAACAGATCCGAATCAGCCAGACTCCACTGCCTTCTCGCATAAAAAAAGGACCAGTTGTTGCCTTCTCTCGGAAAATCGATCCATTCAGGATGGCCGAACTCATTTCCCATAAAATTGAGATATCCATCTCCTGCAGTGCCGATTGTAACCAGCCTTATCATTTTATGAAGCGCAATCCCTCTATCCACTCTCAAATTATTGGAATCTTTATTCATACTGAAATACATATCCTTGTCTATCAATCTGAATATAATGGTCTTATCCCCCACTAAAGCCTGATCGTGACACTCTGCATAACTGATAGTACGTTCATCAGCACGTTTATTTGTAAGCTGGTACCATATTTCACCCATCTTCCAGTCCCAGTCTGACAGTTCTTTAATCCATTTGATCCAGTGATCAGGAATACCCATGCTCATCCTGTAGCCGAATCCTATGCCATAAGCCTCTACGGGAGCGGCAAGGCCTGGCATACCCGACATATCCTCCGCAATTGTTATTGCATTCCTGTCAATTTCTCTGATAAGAAGATTTGCCAGACCAAGATATGTAACTGCGTCTTCATCAACTCCTCCGTTAAAGTAAGCATCATAGGTCGTAAAATCACGTCCAAGACCATGATCCCAATAGAGCATACTTGTTATTCCGTCAAATCTGAAGCCGTCAAGGTGATATTCTTCCATCCAAAACTTACAGTTTGAAAGCAGGAAAAACAGTGTTTCTTTCTTGCCATAATCAAAACATCTTGAATTCCACGCAGGGTGGATTCCTTTTGCTCCGGAATGAAAATAAAGAGTATCGCTGCCGTCAAACAGACTAAGCCCTTCGAGCACGTTTTTTACGGCATGGGAATGTACCAGATCCATAATAACTGCAATACCATGTCTGTGAGCCTCATCTACAAGAGCCTTAAATTCCTCCGGTGTACCGAACCTGCTGCTCAGAGCATAGAAATTCGAAACCTGATACCCGAATGAGCCGTAATAGGGATGTTCCTGCAGTGCCATTATCTGAATTGTGTTATATCCCAAATCGACAATACGCGGCAAAACACTATCCTTGAACTCTGTAAACGATGCCACCTTCTGCTCTTCAGAACTCATTCCAATATGTGCTTCGTATATGAGAGGGTTATTAACGGCCCTTTTCATCTTATATTTCCATTTGAAAGGAGACGGATCCCATACCTGTGCGCTGAACAGTTTTGTATTCGGGTCCTGTACGCATCTGTTCGCATAAGAGGGTATTCTCTCTCCTTCTCCTCCTTCCCACTGTATGATCCATTTGTACTTTTCCTCATGATGAATTTCTCTGTCAGAGACCCTCAGTTCCCAGTTCCCTCCACCAACAGATCTCAATCTGTATTGTTCACTACGTTCCCATTTATTAAAATCTCCGACAAGATAAATAGCTGTGGCATTTGGCGCCCATTCTCTAAAAATCCACTCTCCCTTCTCCCTGTGCAGTCCATAATAGAGATAATTATTTACAGCTGAATACAGGGATTTTCCATAACCGGCAATCTCATCCCGTGCAATCAGAAGACGCTCGCATCTATTGATAATCGCGTGTTTGAACGATTCCAGATATGGATCCTGATCGAAAATGGCATTACTGTTTTTCATCTATTATCTTATTAAGTTTTTCTTCAGTCCCACTAATAAACGCTTTGCAGATCCTGATCAAATCCATCGCCCTTTTAACATCTTCTGAGATTGTAGAGAGCGAATGCTCGGGGTCTTCAATCTTTGCAACAAGGGTCTCAAGTTCCTTGAGAGCCTCTTCGTATGTCAGTTTCTTCTTTTCCATATTAAGTCCTTTTTATTTTTTCCTAAAACCTCGCATTCTGCTGTCCCGTCCTTAAATAACATTGTAAGTCTGTCCCCTTCCGTCAGTTGTGAAACAGATACGACCTTTTCGCCATTTTTAAGAGAGATATTGAAACCTTTCTCCAAAATACTCTGCGGATTCATTGCATTTATCTTGAACTCCATTATTTCCAACCTGCTCATTTGAGAATTCACTTTATTGGAAATTGCATTCCTTATCCTCATTTTATATCCATCCAGGGCAGTGACCATGTCTGTCTTTTTCTCTTTCAATGCCATAAGCAATCTTGTGGCAAGTGATTCTATCTGCATGGCCTCTTCTTCCCTCATATCCACAAGCATGTCCGCCACTGCGGTAGGGGTCTTCAAGTGCATGAAAGCCACCATATCAGCAACATGATAGTCTCTCTCATGTCCAATTGCGGTCATTACAGGCAAAGGGAACTGCGCCACATTTACAGCAAGATCATATTCATCAAAGCAGGACAGATCTACAGAAGAGCCTCCTCCTCTGAGAATAATGACTGTATCAAATGACTCCTCGCAGACTGCAATACGGTCCAGCGCTGAAATGATTCCTGCGACAGCCTCTTTTCCCTGCATCGGAGCATTGAAAAGCTCAATATTGAAATGGAACCCATATTCATTCTCTCCCAGGTGTTTCATAAAATCTCCATATCCTGCCGCAGTATCACTTGAAACGACTGCAATATTTCTGACAATTCTCGGCATTGTCAATGTGGAGTTCATCTCCATCATTCCCTCTTTTGTCAGCCTTTTTATTGTGTTCTGCCTCTGAATCTCCACCTCTCCGACAGTAAACGCAGGATCAATATCATAAATAATCAGCGACAGCCCGAACAGGGGAGTATACTGGACCTGCACCCTAACCAGAACATTCATTCCTTCACAGAGCGGCGAACCGGTAGATGTCTCAAAGAAAGGCTTTATCACTCGATAAGTGGATGCCCATATTATCGCCTGCGCTTTAGCCGAAATTGCGCTGTCATTTTCACTCTTTTCAATTAGAGTAAGATAACAGTGCCCTGTGGCATTTTGCTTTATCTCCCCTATCTCCGCACAAAGCCATACCCGCCGGGGAAACAATCCCTCAACTTTTTCTTTTATAAGCTTTTGAAGCTCAGAAAGACAATATTTTCCGTCATAATTATCCATTCTTACAAAGTTAATATTAATTGAAGTTATTTTCTCTTATTTCATTAGCTTTTTGTACTTTTGCGCAAAAGTAATCCGCAATGATAATCACAAGGGCAGTTTATTCAGGAAGCAGCGACAAGATTTCCAATAAACCGGGTACGCTACTTCCGGAATTCGCGTTTATAGGACGCTCGAATGTTGGGAAATCATCCCTCATTAACTGCTTGTGTGACAACAATAAATTAGCCCATACCTCGTCAACTCCGGGGAAAACACAATGCATCAACCACTTTACCATCAATGACTCATGGTACATCGTTGACCTTCCGGGCTACGGATATGCAAAAACCTCAAAAAAATTACGAGAGAGACTTAACTCCATCATTTTTGAATATATCCTCAAATCTGAAGAGTTGACTTTGCTCTTCGTCCTTCTGGACTCAAGACATGATATCCAGAAGAATGACCTGGAATTTCTTTTAAAACTCGGAGAAGAGGGCATCCCGTTCGCTTTGGTCTTCACGAAATGCGACAA
>CAZPLM010000058.1:0-8857 GCA_964587275.1 uncultured Muribaculaceae bacterium
GAATCTTTTTCCACTTTCACGCTTTCCTGCTCTGTCCCCTCTCTCTCCATTTCGGCAAAAAGGTATGCAAGACCTGCCGTCCCATCCATTGTGGGCTCGTTACTTGCATAATCTCCTACATCCTCATGATAAACTGCAAGCCCATTATTAAATACACGGAACTCGTCAAATTCCCTAAGAGATTGTCCGGCTCTTTCTTCAAAAACTGTTTTATATACCGGCCCGTCTACAAGTCCACCGTATGGCAAATCCCTGTTTATTACATAATAAGATGAATGAGGCTCTGTGGGATAATCATATCCCGGAACAACTGCCTCCGGAATGCCGACGATCATCGAAGTACCCCATGGATTACATCCGAGAAGCCAGTCTCTCATTGCAGTCTCCATCTCAATAAAACGTGTGTCACCGGTCGCTTTCCTGTAAAGAATAGCTTGAGTTATTGCAGCCGAAGTTAGATTGTTGGAACACCATATATATGGAATGCCGTGCATGAATGGTTCATCACCTGCCCTATCTCTGATATCCTGAAGGCCCTGTCTCATAAACTCGGCATACTTTCCGGCTATCTTTTCATTGTCTGATGAGGCCAGAAAAAAGTGTCCTATATTGATAAATGGATAAAACTGATAATGACGTCCACGTCCAAGTTCCATCCATGGAGAAATAGGCTCAAGTTCGCCCCAGTAGTCGGCGGTTTTCAACCACTTATCCTCCCTGCCAAGTTCATAAAGCGTAGCGGCAGCAAGCTCTATATCATCAGTATAGCTGTCTTCCTCATAGAAATAAGGCGATTTTAAGCAGGCTGTCTGGGTGTTACCGGGGATCTCAACGGCATAATCAAACGCAGGGATCACTTTTTCTCTGATCTTCGATGCAAATTCAGGATAATATGGTTCCATCACCTCCGCCCCCAATGCAAATGTCGATGCAAATTTTCCAGCCGTAGATGAAACTCCCGTTGTCCTGTTTATATATTTTCCCAACCCCTGAGGCATTCCTGTAACAAAATAGACAGGTCTGCCTGTTCCGGCTCCCCACCCATAATCCACACTATCCTTATATGGCATTCTGAAGCCTGCATGGTCACGGTCATCAGCTATCTGATTATACATCTCTTTTGGCGAAGGATTCATTTTATCCAGCCATTCAAGCCCCCATTTAGCCTCATCGATAATATCTGGGATCCCATTTGATCCTTTGTTTCCGGCGGCATCATAGAAATCTTTAAAGATGGATTTGTCCTCCTGCATCATGTATGCAAAGAGAAGATGATAACATGCTGTTGCAGATGTAGTGAGGTATTGCAAATAATCTGTAGCATCATGCCACCCTCCGGTAACGTCAATCTTCTCTCCGCTTCTGGACGGATGATCAACTATATACCCGTCATCCGTATGGCACGGTACTCCGTTAAACGGATTATCCCCGCAACGCTGCTGACGCATATAGGTCAAAAGATAATCGGCTATGCCATCGTATGCACCGGCACTTATGCAAAACGGAACGGATTTAACACCGTTGCTCTCAATATAGTAGCCTCCTTCATTTTTCAGAGAGGAGAAATCAAGCCTGTATGCGCTTTTCATCCCCCATTTTGATGGGTTTGCTTTTGCACCTTTTCCGGAATAGACTATTTCATCGCTTTTAGAATCACGAACAAAAAAATCGCTGTCCACATCATTTGTCGAGAGTAGGACAGCGACTTTTATATCATGCGGCAAGTAACCGACTTCATTGACTCTGATCCATGATTGAGCATTTACAGAGAAGGCTACAGCCAGAAACATAAAGACAACTATTAACTTCTTCATCAGTTTTACTAATTAAAACTGCTAAGATAGTTAAATTTTCAAATCTATTTTTTCTCTTTATCTGCTTCCTTTTTAACCTCCTGGCAATTGCCGTGGCATTCTCCGTTACACCCACCCTCACATTTGCCGTCGCACTTCTCGTCACATTTTTTAACATCGGCTGTAAAACCAAGCTTTTTTATAGCCTCGGCCAATTTGTTACTGTCAGTCTTTGACGGGTCAAACTTTATTGTAACACTCCTTGATTCAAGGTCAACTTTGAGATCTTTAACCCCTTTCTCATAAGGGATATTTGCCTCAACCTTTTTGACGCAATTCTTACACTCAATACTTGTAACAAATGTCACCTCTTCAATGTTTTTTGACTTTTTAATACTTTTTTGCTGCTGAGCAAAAATGTCGTTACATACGAAAAGCGCAATCATAACGACTAACGAAATTTTTAAAAACTTTTTCATATTATTTAATTTAAATGGTGTTTATTTCCACAATGTAATCCTTACTCCTGCAAAGAATTTCCTGCCCATCAACGGTCCCCAAACGACGGAGGCGTTAAAATCCCTGCTGAACGGATTCTCTGCTGAGAGAACCGCCTCTTTTTGACGATAATTCGTGAGGTTCTCTCCTCCCACATAAACGTCTATCCCCTTGAATTTTCTGGTAACCTGAGCAAAGAGCATCGGATAGACAGGAGAATATTCATCTTTCATAAAATTTGGCAATCTCATTTTCCCATTAAGTTGTGCTGTGAAGTCAAAGATCCATTTACTTAGATTTGTTGCATACTGCATATTCAGGACAGCTTTGAATCTGCTTGTCATGGGTCTTTCAACAGGAGTACTGCTACCCTTGAGTGTCATTTTTGCATCTGTATATCTTACAGTTGCCACAATATTGAACCTTTCAACCGGATCAACTGAAAAATCCATTTGCCACGTATTGGTATAAGATTTACCGTCAAGATTATAAATATATACATGATCGGAATCATACTCCTGATCTACAATGACCTGATTAATGAAGTCATTCCTAAAATACTCCAAACTCAAATAACTATTGTCTTCAAATCCGAAAGGGAGATAGGCTGTAAAATTACCTCCGTATGTCCATGCTTCCTCCATTCCGTACGATTCGATTTGAATTGATCTTCCCGTTGAAAGAATCCCGAGGTTATCAGCAATAAGGTTGGGAGAATGATACCCTTTCCCTCCTGAAAGTCTTAAAACGAGTTTGTCCGTAAAAGAATATTTCAGGGTGGCACGCGGAGCTACCATCCATTTATACAAGTTATTATAATCAACCCTAATTCCACCTACGAATGTTATTTTGTCTCCATTCCTGTATGTATATTCTCCAAACGCCCCTGCAGATTTTTCAATCCTGTCGAGATAGTTGTATTCGTGACGTATGGAACTGTCGTCTTCTGAAAAATAGTATGCAGGAAAATATGAAGAAAGAACTTCGTCAAAATTGTCATATTGACCGCTTATTCCAAGTTCATATTTATGATGGTCATTGATTTCATTCTGAAAAATGAGATTGACAAATACAGAGTTCTGATCTCCATTGTAATCTCTTCTTCCAAAATAAGAATCCATATCATAATATGTATAGTCAGATACAAGAGCAATATTTTTACTGTTATCCGAGCTCAGTGGCACTCCTACCTTCAGATAGCCATTGACGCTTCTGTTGCGTATAAGCGAACCCCAATACTTTGAAGTCATGTGATCCATGCTCCTGTCATAAGCAACCTGTCCTCCGAGTCTCTCATCATCAAGCAGTTTAATTCCAAATCGAACCTGCGTGCCATCTGCTCCGTAATAGAGCCATCTGTTTGCAAAATTGTACTGTCTTGTCCTCGGATCGTCCCTGAAGCCATCTTCATTATGGTCAAATGTCTTAAAATCAGTTGAAAAATGCCCCAATAATACAGTACTCCATTTTTTATTCAACTGCAGTGATGACGCAACATTTGCTTCAGTCTTTGTCTCGCTGCTGCCGAAAAGCTGGATAAAAAGAGGGACCTCATCTGTAGGCTTGCGGTGTTCCATGTTTATCTGTCCGGTAATTGCCTCATTTCCATTTATGACCGAAGATGGTCCCTTGGCAATCTGAATGCTCTGCAACCATTGACCCGGAATATATGAAAGTCCAAATGGAGAAGCCAGCCCACGCATTACAGGCCTGTTCTCATCAAGCATTTGCGTATATACACCGGAAAGGCCAAGAAGTTTGATCTGCCTTGCTCCGGTCACTGCATCCGAAAAGCCGACTGTCACACTGGCAGAATTTTCAAAACTCTCGGCAAGGTTGCAGCAAGCCATTTTACAAAGACCGGCTGTTGTAATCACTTCTGTCTTCACTGCGCTTAATTTGGATATGCCCGGCTGACGTGCTGTAACAACAGACTCTTCAACCTCATTGCTACCCTGTAAATAAAATGAAGCTTCTGTCATTCCTTTAGTCACTATTACAGTATCTTTCGAATAGCCGACATAAGTTGCAACCAGAGTCGCTTTTTCTTTAATATCTCCACCCTTCATGACAAATACGCCAAATTCATCTGTTTCAATAAGTTTCTTGGCTTCTATATGATATACCTGCGCATACGGGAGAACTTCTGTAGCACCTGATATTTTTTTGCTGTAAACAGTTCCCCTGAATGTCTGGGCGGAAAGTGCGGCTGATGAAAAGATCAGCAGCGCCGTTAATAAATATTTATTTTTCATTTATTGTCTGGTTTTTTGTTAATGAAATAAAAAAGAACAGGAAAGAAGTGCTGAAAAGCGCCTCTTCCTGGTAACAATTATTTCATCTACAACCTCCAGACAGATAAAAGAGGAAGGTCCGGCACCTTGTCAGGAGGACCTTCATTGATAATAAGAGCTGCTACTTTGCAGGCAGGCGTGAAAAGAGCATTGAAAGAACAATGTTGAGCGACAGTCATCTCCGGCAGCGTAATGTTGTTCATGATATCATCGCTCTGACTCTGCGAGTCTGTGACTTTGAAAACCGATGTGTGACAACATTCTGAGTCGTGGAAATGTTCAACTTCGCAAGTACAACATTCGCCATTGCCATGATGGCAGCAGGTATGTTCATGAGAATGGCCGTGGCCATGAATGGCCTCACACGAGATATCCCCTGTCATCAGAACGATGCTTTTCGTCCCCTGTGCAGAGCATTCATGAACGCCGATTCCCATATAAGAAGAAACATATACAAGAATCAGAACCAGTGCGAAACATTGTTTTACCAACCTGCTCATAAGCGCAAAAGTAATAATTTTATATATCTTTGCAAAGTATGAATTACAGATAATATTATGAAAAATTTTTGGAAAATTCTTTTAGGATCATTTATCGGATGTATTTTGGCCCTTCTTATATTCGGTTTTATTTTTGCGGGCATTGTCGGTTCAATAGCCTCCTTTGCCGAATCTTCTCAACCTGCCATGCCAAAGAGCGCGATTTTAAAGATTGATTTTTCGAGCCCTGTCAGCGAAAGAAGTAAAGAAAATTTGTCAATCACCACTTTATCTCCTGAATACAGCAATACGGTAGCCATCTACGATGCCATCAGGGGAATTAATATAGCTGCAACCGATCCATCTATTAAATTTATCTATCTGAATACTGACAGATTAACAAACAGTGAAACAAGCGTTTCAACCCTTGAAGAGTTGCGTAAAGCCCTGTTGCATTTCAGAGAGTCAGGGAAGGCCGTTATCGCCTATGGCAATCAGTTTTCAAGCGGATCATACTATATTGCATCCGTTTCAGACAAGATCATGATGAATGCCGCCGGTGACAGTTACATCTCAGGTGTCGGTGTTAATATTCTTTTCTTCAAAGATCTCCTCGACAAATTGGGAGTAGAAATGCAGCTTATCCGCCATGGAAAGTATAAATCTGCCGGCGAACAATTTACCAAAAACGGTATGAGTCCGGAAAACAGGGAGCAGAATCAGGAGATGGTAAACAGCATCTGGGGAAGTATGACCAAAGAAATTGCCGAATCAAGAGATTTTACAGAAGACGAACTTAATAAATGGATTGACAATCTCGAACTCGTCTCGCCAGAGGAAATGCTTGACAGAAAAATGATTGACAAAATATGCCACCTTGATGAGGTAAAATCTTACCTTGCAGAGCTTTTCAATGTTAAAGACAGCGACAACCTTGCTTTTATCTCTCTTGACAAGTATGTAAAAAATAAAGTTACAACCAATTTGAGAGCAAAGGATAAAATCGCAATCGTCTATGTTGACGGAGAACTTGTCGTTAGTGGAGATGACAGCAATGCCGGCGGTATCCAGATAGCATCTGAACTCGCAAAGGTCAATAAAGATTCAACAGTCAAGGCTGTCGTTCTCAGAGTAAACTCCCCTGGAGGAACCGTTCAGGCTGCAGAGATGATCAAGAGAGAAGTTGAACTTCTGCAAAAAAATAAATTGGTAGTTGCAAGTTTCGGCAGTTATGCCGCTTCGGGCGGATACTGGATCTCTGCCGGCGCAGACAAGATCTATTCTGACAATACCACACTGACGGGCTCCATTGGATGTTTTGCAATGATACCAAATGTAGGCAGTGCATTACAGAAGAGCCTGAAAATCAATAATGAAAGTGTATCATCCAACAAGCATGGAAATATGTTCTCAGGGATGGACCAGCTTGATTCTGAAGAGAAACTTTACATTGAGTCTCTGATTGAAAGGATCTATACCCGTTTTACGTCACTTGTTGCAGAAGGGAGAAATATGAGTGTGGCTCAAGTTGATGAAATAGGACAGGGACGAGTATGGACAGGAAGTGATGCAGTGAAGATAGGGCTTGTCGATGAAATTGGCGGTATTGCCGATGCAATACAATATGCCGCATCAGCTTCAGGTCTCGAATCATACAGAGTCATTGAGGTACCTCACCGTATGACACTATATGAAAAATTACTTAAGACTGTCTCAGAGGCGAAAGTTGCAGCCGGCAATTACAGCAATCCGCTGAATGCAATTGAAAATGCATACTCCTCTTTAAAGAATGAAACAAATGCGGTATATTACGCCCGCACTCCTTATATTTATGAGATCAGATAATTGATTGAAATTTATATTTTTGTGACCGATACGACCTGCTTTGTAACAGGTCGTATTTTGTATCTGTCATCTATGCGGAGACCTACCACACATACAATGTGTTCCTTGCCCGCCCTGTCCAGAGTAGTAACGACCATTTGCTTCTTTTTCTCCTCGATATCCATTTTCAAATCTGTGAGAAAATCGCTGATTTTCTTAAAGCCTTTCATTCCGAGAGGTTTGAACCTGTCAGCAGACCTCCATAAACGGCATTTCAGAGGAAATATGAGTTTCCTTCCATCCAAATACAACGTACTGTTGTCCTTTGTGACAGGATTAAAATCCAATGGTTTCTTAAATGAACGTATTCTTATTTGAGGCTTTTCTTCTTCAAGCTCCCTTTCGTTGGAGTAAAGCTTCAGATATTCTCTGTCTCTGACAAGAGTGTATGAAGGAGTGTGAAAAACTTTCCCGCTTTGGCGGTCAAGAGATTCATTTATCTGGGCTATCTGAGCATCATTAAAACCATATTCATCCAATATTCTGTAAAGCCAGTAACTTTCAAACTGTTCTGCTTTCAATACGGGAATGCTGACAAGAAATACATCACCCTCCTTACTGCATATCTTTTTTTCTTTCTCTTCGAAAAGTTTGTCGAGTATCTCTCCCGCCTGAGAAAAACGGTTCATTTCCTTTTGGAGAGTCAGAAGAAACGAAGGATTAATAGAATAGAAATACGGAAATACCTCATTCCTTATCCTGTTTCTATAATAATGAGACTCCCTGTTTGTAGAATCTTCCCTGTAGTGAATCCCTTTCTCTCTGACATATTCTTCTATCTGCGCCCTGGTAAAAGAGAGCATCGGCCTTATGATACGGCCGTTTTTCTCCTTGATTCCGGTGACACCCTTCATTCCCGTTCCTCTAAGGACATTCAGAAAAAAGGTTTCAACACTGTCATTGAGGTTGTGGGCGACTGCGAGATGTCCTATGCCATTCTCATCCATTAAAGATTTAAACCAGTCATATCTCAAATCACGTGCTGCCATCTGAGTGGAGATGGAATTGTCCTGAGCGTATTTGATGGTATCGAACTTTACTCTGTAAAACGGAATATTATGCTCTTTTGCCCACTTTCTGACAAGCTCTTCATCCCCGTCACTATCTTCTCCACGCAAAGAAAAATTGACATGTGCGATAGAAAAATCGGTTTTCAAAGAAGAGTTCAGGAAGAGGTTTGACAGGCACATTGAGTCTATTCCTCCGCTAACCCCGAGCAGAACTTTATGCGGTGCCGGTTCGTCAGACAACAACCGCATCAATTCATTATCAAATTTTTCCTGCATCTCACTTATTTGGCCGCTCCGCCAAAGGTATAACTTAAACTCAGACTGAACAACTCTTTTAACTGGACACCTTGAACAAGTATCGTCTCTCCATTCTCATCAGTAACGACATTGCCGGCACTATCCTTCTTTTCAATAAATCTGATTGTATCATCATAGATCAGATAGGTCCTGAGTGTTGCAGAGAGAAACTTTGTGATCTTAGCTTCAATATTGACATCCCAATTAATCTTGACATTCAATGGCTTATTCAGGTAATCCGAAAAGAGTGTCAATGTAGTAGAGGCTTTAAGATTTTCTATGGAAGCCTCGGCGTCAATCTTTAACTGCGCTCCAAGCTCCCATCTTGCAAACTGATCCTCATCATTCCCGTATTTACTTCTCAGGTCAGGATCTTTAACCATAACTACCTTTCCTGTTGCCGGAGCAAAGTTTATCGCAATACCCTTTGCCGGCTTATAATCAATACCAAGACCTATTGAAGTGTATGCCGGAGCAAGAAAATTAGAGACAACATCGGTTCCCTTTGTTGACTTGTAACCTTTTGTAAATTGGGTGGTAAAATTATAGACTGCTGAGAAATAGAGATTCTCAACAGCCTGATATCCAAACTTGCTGTCAAG
>CAZPLM010000058.1:8867-11451 GCA_964587275.1 uncultured Muribaculaceae bacterium
GGGCAGGGCTGAATTGAGTGAAGTGAACGCTGTCAAGAATAAAGCGGTCGTCGCTTTTTTTGAATCCGTCGCCGAAGGTTTCCACAAATCCATACCCCATCTGCAACTGATTGTCCCAAATAAACTTCTCTTTTTTATAATTTGCCTTGCCGTTTATATATGTATTGAGAGCAATTGATCCATACCCACCTGCAGCCCAATCAGTCAATGAGACCTGAGAAAAACCGAGCTGAGTCACAAGAGTATTCGTCCAATAATCCGGTTTTTCAACATTTGTGGAATCTGCATTCATAACACTGTCTACCGGTATCTCAGACTGCTCCTGTCCCCGGGAGAGTGTGCAGATACCAATTAACAAAGCAATAGAACATGCTGCTTTACCAAAAATATTCATATCCGTCCTAACCTAATATGCTCTGGCAAATATAACCCTTCTGTGAGAAGGCTTGCCTGAATAAACACACTTGCCCTCTTCGATAACAACGTCAGTATCAACAGGAATACATCTTATTGTGGCCTTTGTCTCCTCCTGAATCTTTGCTTCCGTTTCAGGAGTACCGTCCCAGTGACAAAGGAGAAATCCACCCTCTTCTATCTTCTCTTTAAATTCATCCCATGTATCCACTTTATATGTATGTGCATCCCTGAATTTGAGCGCTTTATCGTAAATATTACGCTGAATATCATCCATCATGGCAACAAGTCTTTCTGAAAGTCCCTCTTCAGGTACATTCTCTTTGGCCATCGTATCTCTTCGGGCAAGCTCAACGACACCTGCGCTGAGATCGCGTGATCCTATTGCAAGTCGAACAGGAACGCCCTTCATTTCCCATTCTGCAAACTTAAAGCCCGGCCTCAGGTTGTCACGATCATCAATTTTCACTGTAAGACCTTTCGCAGTCAGTTCTTGTTTGAGAGCATCCATCTTTTCAAGAATAGCCTTCATCTCCTCCTCACTCTTGTAAATAGGCACCATGACCACATGGATAGGCGCCAGTTTAGGAGGCAGAACAAGTCCGTTATCATCACTGTGAGCCATTATCAAAGCCCCCATCAGGCGGGTTGAAACGCCCCATGAAGTAGCCCAGACATATTCAAGCTTGCCTTCTTTATTTGCAAACTGGACATCAAATGCCTTTGCAAAATTTTGTCCCAAAAAATGTGATGTTCCTGCCTGCAAAGCCTTACCATCCTGCATCATAGCCTCAATACTCAAAGTATCCAGTGCGCCGGCAAAACGTTCTGTTTCAGTCTTATGTCCCACTATGACAGGTATAGCCATAAATTCCTTCGCAAATTTTTCATATACACGTACCATCCTTGTAGCTTCCTCCATTGCCTCCATTGAAGTAGCATGAGCGGTATGCCCCTCCTGCCATAGAAATTCCGCAGTACGCAAAAAGAGCCTGGTACGCATTTCCCATCTTACGACATTTGCCCACTGATTGATAAGCAGAGGAAGATCCCTCCACGACTTGATCCAGTTTTTATATGTATTCCAAATAATGGTTTCCGATGTCGGTCTAATAACAAGTTCCTCTTCAAGTTTTGCATCAGGGTCAACTACTACGCCATTACCGTCCGGGCTGACCATTAATCTGTGATGCGTCACAACGGCGCATTCCTTTGCAAAACCTTCTACATGCTCAGCCTCTCTGCTAAGAAAAGATTTTGGGATGAAAAGAGGGAAATATGCATTTTCATGTCCGGTTTCCTTGAACATTGTGTCAAGCTGCGCTCTCATTTTTTCCCATATCGCATAACCGTACGGCTTTATTACCATACAACCTCTTACTGCCGAATTTTCAGCCAGGTTAGCCTTTACAACCAGCTCGTTGTACCATTGAGAATAGTTTTCTTCTCGCTTTGTAAGCTCTTTTGCCATTATTTTACTTGTTATTGGTATAAAATTTGATAATTTTGTATATAAAATTGACTGCAAAAGTACATAAAAATTAACTAACACAGGAGGTAATTATGAAAAAGAGATTCTTATTTCTATCGACCTTGGTATCATTGATACTGAGTTCATGTGGGACAATGAGCTCTTATTATGCCCAGTTTGAAGATGGTATATACTACAGACCGGACGACTCCAGAGCCGTTGCAGCTGTTTCAGCCAATGAACTGCGCGATTTGCAGCAGGAAACTGATAATGCTTTTATCACATCCGGTAATAATAATGTCTATGAATTGTCGGATGATGAGACATACGAATCAAGACTCCGTAAATTTGACAGCCCTACATATACTATTTATTTAGACTTGTGCGGCTGGGACAATGCATGGTACAACCCATGGTGGGGTACTTACAATTACGGCTGGTATTATCCGTGGAGCTACAGGGGCTGGTATGGCTGGAATGATCCATGGTATTATGGATGGTACGACCCGTGGTATTATGGTTCATGGTATGGATACGGATATGGATACAGCTATTATAACCCTTGGTATTACAATGACTGGTGGTATTATGGCCATAATTGGGGACCCGCTCCGGGCCCTGGCATTGGAGGTGGACATCACGACGGCGACCATAACAGCAGAGGCGATTTCGCCTATGGAAAACGTGAGACTCCGACAG